>JAIWOG010000281.1 GCA_020217035.1 Magnetospirillum sp.
ATGCCCAGGCGATGGGGGCCGGCTTCGTAGAAAGTCCAGAAATCGCCGCCCAGTTCGGACGAGTTCTCCACCACGCCCTTGATGCTGAGGTTATGGCGCCGGCGGATGGCGGCCAGTTGTGCCGTGGTGGGGACCAGGGTCTCCTGGGCCTCGCGGGCGGCGTCCAGTTCCTCGCGGACGCGGGTGCGGTCGGCGTTGATGCGGGCCATCAACAGCGCGTTCTGCAAATGGACGCGCACTCGGGCCAGGACCTCCTCGGCCTCGATGGGCTTGGACACCACGTCGTTGCCGCCGACGGCGAAGCAGGCGGCGCGGCTCTTGGAATCGTCCAGGGCGGTGACGAACAACACCGGCAGATCCGACAAGGTGTGGTCGGCGCGGAGACGACGGCACATCTCGAAGCCGTCCATGCGCGGCATCATCACGTCCAGCAGAACCAAATCGGGGCGGTGGGCGGCGATGGCGGCCAGGCCCTCGATGCCGTCCTCGGCGCTGTGCAGGCGGCCCACCCCCAGGGTCGAGATCAGGGCTTCCAGCATGCGACGGTTGAACGGGTTGTCGTCGACGATCAGCACCGACGCCTCGGCGAAGGCGTGGCGCGGCAGCTTCATTTGGGTCAGCGGCAATTCCAGCAACAGGCAGCGGCCGTCGTTCTCGCGCCGCAGCGACAACACCGCGTCGGCGATCAACTCCAGGCCGTGGGGCCGCCGGTCGGCGCGGCCACCCGACATGCGTTCGTAACCGGCGCCCTGGTCCTCGACGGCAAGATGCAAGGTGTGGCCGACGACGGCCGCCGACAGCCAGACCATGCGGTCGGCGAGGTGCGGCGTGGCCAGGGCGGCCTCGACCTTTTCGCCGAAATGCAGCATTTCCTCGACCGATCCCGAAGGCGTGCGGTTGACCTCCAGGTTGCCGTGCAGCATGGCGTTGGCCAGGGCTTCGTGCACCACCAGTTCCAGGTCGGCGGGGCAAATGAAACCGCAATCGCGCAAGAACGGATGCAGGGCGCCGGAAAACAGGTTGGCGGCGTCTTCGGCATAAGCGGTTGCCGTGCGCAGCGCCAGGGCCAAGCCGCCGCATTGCAGATGCAGACGAAAGCGCTTGCCGCCCTGGGTCCAGCAAGACGGGTCCGTGCCCCCCGATTCGACCAGGCCGACGAACGGTGTCGTCAAGGCGGCGGTCAACTGATCGCCATCGGGGTGTGCGCAAATCGACAGGGCGCGTTGGCAAGAAGAAGAATCTGCCGCGACAGGGAAGCCCAATGTTTCGGCGATCCTTTTCGTGCCTGCTGAATCGTCGGCAAGGATCGAGTTTATAATCATTGTGGTTTCCTCCGCCCCGATTTTAAGGCAATGCTAGCCCTGCCGTCCATCGGCTTCCCATGTGACCATCAGCCCCAGACCGGAAGAGGCGCGTTATGGAATATGCTTGCGACACCAAAGGCAACGAGTTTCATGTTCGTGTGAGCGGACGGATGACCCACGCCGACCATCGGGGCTTTCGCGGCATTCTGGGCGCCATCGGCGAATCTTTGTCGCCGCGCATCGTGTTCGACCTGTCCCAGGCCGAGTTCATGGATTCCTCGGCCCTGGGCATGTTGTTGATCGTGCGTGACGCCGCCACCCAGCAAAACCGGGTCGTCGCATTGCAAGGTGCCAGCGGCCAGGTGGAAAAACTGATTTCCATCGGCAAGCTGCATAAGTATTTCGAGGTGGGCTGATCCGGTTTTCAGGCATCGACCCCGCCGACGGCGGGGGCGCCCGGCAAAAGGGGATCGAAGCGGCCCGCACGACGTCCAGGACCAAGGGCATCGTTGACAGCGGGCCCGGCCCGGTGAAAGTCTGCCAGGAACGTTTCCTGGGAAAGCATCATGACTGACGGCGAAGACGGCAAGGTCCTGCGTTCCGGTTGGACCACCGGGGCCTGCGCCACCGCCGCCGCCAAGGCGGCCTGCCGGGCTTTGTTCGGCCAAGGTTTTCCCGACCCGGTGACCATCACCTTGCCGCGCGGCGAGACGCCGTCTTTCGCCCTGGCGCTGGCCGAGCAGGGAGAAGGCTGGGCGCGGGCCGGGGTGGTCAAGGATGCCGGCGACGATCCCGACGTCACCCACGGCGCCACCATCGTCGCCACCGTGCGGCATGGGGCGGCGGGCGGCGGCGTGGTGTTCCGCGCCGGGCCGGGGGTGGGCATGGTGACCAAGCCCGGCCTGCCGTTGCCGGTGGGCGAACCCGCCATCAACCCGGTGCCGCGCCGGTTGATGGCGGCCGAGGTGGTGGCCATCGCCAATGCCGTGGGGGCGGCCGCCGACATCGAGGTCGAGATTTCCGTGCCCGGTGGCGAGAAATTGGCCCAGGCCACCTGGAATCCGCGCCTGGGCATCTTGGGGGGGCTGTCCATCCTGGGCACCACCGGGGTGGTGGTGCCCTATTCCTGTTCGGCCTGGATCCATTCCATCCAGCGCGGCATCGACGTGGCCCGCGCCACCGGCCTGGATCACGTGGTGGGCTGCGTCGGCAACACCTCGGAAAAGGCCGCCTTGGCGCTGACCGGCCTGCCGGTCGAGGCGGTCATCGACATGGGCGACTTCGTCGGCGGCATGCTGAAATATCTGCGCCGCCATCCGGTGCCGCGCCTCACCATCGCCGGCGGTTTCGCCAAGCTGTCCAAACTGGCCGCCGGGGCCATGGATCTGCATTCCAAGCGTTCGCAGGTGGACTTGTCGCTGTTGGCCCGCCTGCTGGCCGATCTGGGGGCGCCGGAATCCATGGTTGCCGCCGCCTTGTCGGCCAACACCGCCTTGGAAGTCCTGGAGACGGCGCGGCAAGCCGGTCTGCCCTTGGGCGACAGGATCGCCGCCCAGGCCCGCAGCATGGCGAACCAAGTGCTGGACGGCGCCCCCGTGCAGGTGGAGGTCCTGGCCTTCGACCGTAGCGGCACCCTGGTGGGGCGAGCCTAAAGTCCCAGCCAGTCCAGAACCTGGGGGATGTCGGTGGCCTGTGCCGTGGCGGGGCGGGGCGGGCGTTGCCGCATGACCACCGGCAGGCCCAATTGGCGGGCCGCCAGCAACTTGCCGTCGGTGACGCCACCGCTGTTCTTGCAGACGATGGTGTCGATACGGTGCGTCCGCAACAGGTCGTGTTCCGCCTGTTGGTCGAAGGGGCCACGGGCCAGCAGGAATTCGGCTTGGGCCAGGGATGGCGGCGGATCAGGGGGCTGGACCGAGCGGATCAGGAACCAGATGTGGTCAAGACCGGCGAAGGCCGCCACGTCCTGGCGCCCCACCGCCAGCAGCGCCCGTCTGCTGTTGGCCGCCAGCCATGGCGCCGCCTGCTGCCAATCATCCACAAAGTGCCAGCGGTCGCCGGGGCCTGCTTGCCAGGCCGGCCGTTCCAGCCGCAGCAAGCGGGTGCCGGTTTCGGCGCAGGCTCGGGCGGCGTTCCAGCCCATTTGCATGGCGAAGGGGTGGGTGGCGTCCACCACCGCGTCGATGCCGTTGTCGCGCAGATAGCTCGCCAATCCCTGTGGCCCGCCAAAGCCGCCGACCCGCATCTCGCCGGCCGGCCGGCGCGGGGCATCGGTCCGGCCGGCCAGCGAGCTGACCACCCGCAGACCGGGTTGTGACGCCAGGATTTGGGCCAGGTCATAGGCGTCGCGGGTGCCGCCCAGGATCAGAAGGGTCCGCATGGGCTGAGACAGGTATCCAACCTTCCAAAGGGGGGGCGCAAACCATCGAACACTACGCCGACCGGCGGCGGGGCCGCAGCACTTTTATCGGTCGTTGACATGGGGGGGCGTAGGTGGGATAACAGCCGATCCGAGGTAAAACGACTTTTGATCAGCGGGTCCAGGGTTCCCATCCCTGTGCCCCCACCAAGTTTGGAAAGGCCCGATCGCGCACGACCGGGCCTTTAGCATTTGCCGGAAAGGCACCATGGAACTTTTGAACACCGACCATCCGCTGGCGCGGGCCTTGGCCCAGCGCGGCTACACTGATTTGACCGCCGTGCAATCGGCGGTGCTGGCCCCCGAGACACAAGGGCGCGACCTGCTGGTCTCGGCCCAGACCGGTTCGGGCAAGACCGTCGCCTATGGGTTGGCTTTGGCCGACACCATCTTGGGCGATTCCGAACGGCTGCCGCCCGCCGGCGCCCCCCTGGCCCTGGTGGTGGCGCCGACCCGCGAACTGGCGTTGCAGGTGCGCACCGAACTGGAATGGCTGTACCAGGCCGCCGGCGGCCGCGTGGTGGCTTGCGTCGGCGGCATGGACCCCCGCGCCGAGCGGCGCACCCTGGCCCAGGGCACCCACATCGTCGTCGGCACGCCGGGCCGCCTGCGCGACCATCTGGAACGCGGCGGGCTGGATGCCAGTTGCTTGCGTGCCGTGGTGCTGGACGAAGCCGACGAGATGCTGGACATGGGCTTCCGCGAGGATTTGGAAGCCATCCTCGACGAAGTGCCGGCCGAACGCCGCACGCTGTTGTTCTCGGCCACCCTGCCGCGCGAGATCACCGACATGGCCAAGCGCTACCAGCGCGACGCCTGGCGCATTTCCCTGGCTGCCGGCGCCCACGGCCATGCCGACATCGAGCACAAGGCCATTCGCGTCGCCCCCACCGAGATCGAGCACGCGGTGGTCAACACGCTGCGTTATTTCGACGCCCCCACCGCCATGGTGTTCTGCGGGACCCGCGAAGCGGTGCGCCACCTGCAATCGGGTCTGCTGGAACGCGGCTTCGGCGTCGTCGCCCTGTCGGGCGAGCTTTCCCAGAACGAACGCAACAAGGCGTTGCAGGAACTGCGCGACGGCCGGGCGCGGGTCTGCGTCGCCACCGACGTGGCGGCCCGCGGCATCGACCTGCCCAACCTGGACCTGGTGATCCACGCCGAATTGCCGCGTACCGCCGAAACCATGCAGCACCGTTCCGGCCGCACCGGCCGCGCCGGGCGCAAGGGGGTCAGCGTCCTGATGGTGCCGCTGTCGCGCTGGCGCCGGGCCCAGCAATTGCTGCACAGCGCCGGCGTCCAGGCGGAATGGATTTCGGCGCCCAGCGCCGACGACATCCGCGCCTTGGACCAACAACGCCTGTTGACCCATCCCATGTTCGACGAAGTGTCGGGCGATGACGACCTGGCCATGGCCAAGACCTTGTTGGAAGGCCGGTCGGCCCATGACGTGGCCCTGGCCCTGGTGCGGCTGTACCGTTCGCGCCTGCCGGCGCCCGAGGAAATCTTCGCCGCCAGCGCCGAGGCGCCGCCAGCCGGCGGCGGCTTTGCCGCTGGCCCCGACAAGCCGCGCCGGCCGCGTCGCGACGAAGCGCGGGGCGATGGCGACGCCGTGTGGTTCCGGCTGAACATCGGCCGTCAGAAGAACGCCGACCCGCGCTGGATTCTGCCGCTGATCTGCCGCCAGGGCCATGTGTCCAAGCAAGACATCGGCGCCATCCGCATCTATGACCGCGACACCCGTTTCGAGGTCGCGGCCAGCGTGGCCGAACGTTTCTTGGCCGCCATCCGCACGGTCAAGAACCCGGAAGGCCGCATCGAGCCGGTGGAAGGCGTCGAGGCCGGCGAGTTCCGCAAGCCGCCTCGTCCTCCCCAGGGTCCGCGTCCGGCTGGCGAGCGTCCCGCCGCTGACCGTTCCCAAGCTCCCCGACCGCAAGGCGACAAGCCGTTCAAGGGCAAGTCGTTCAAGATCAAGCCGGGCAAGAAGCCGCAAATCCAAGACTGACGAGGACAATAATGGACGAACAAAGCCAATGCCCGAAATGCGCGTCGGAAAACGTCTATCATGACGGCAGCTTGTGGGTGTGCCCCGACTGCGCCCATGAATGGACCGGGTCCGAGGCCGCCGCCGCCCCTGCGGAAGGCGTGATCAAGGACGCCAACGGCAACGTTCTGGCCGACGGCGACAGCGTCACCGTGATCAAGGATCTTAAGGTCAAGGGCTCGTCCCTGGTGGTCAAGGGCGGCACCAAGGTCAAGAACATCCGTCTGGTCCCCGATTCCGCCAACGGGCACGACATTTCGTGCAAGATCGACGGTATCGGCGCCATGGACCTGAAGTCGGAATTCGTCAAGAAGGCATAAGCCGTTTCTTGATAAATTCTCCATAGGGGGATGGCCGATCCTGGGCTAATCTCCATAACCGGAAAAAGGTCATTCGCCTGTGGGGGTGTGGTGCGCAAAAGCGTGATCTTGCTGATCGAAGACGCTGTCGAGGACGCCGACCAGATCAAGGCGGTGTTCGCCGACAACCACGCGCCGATCCACATCCTGCACGCCACCGACGGCCAGGACGGGCTGGACTGCCTGCGCCGCCAAGGCCGTTGGGGCGCCGACACCCCACGCCCCGACCTGGTGGTGCTGGACCTCAACATGCCACGTCTGGACGGCCGCGCCTTCCTGAGCCAGTTCCGCCATGACGGCCAGTTCAGCGCCATTCCGGTGGTGGTGCTGACCGTCTCGGAAGCGGAAGCCGACGTTGTCACCGCCTATCGCTGCGGCGCCGCCGGCTATATCGTCAAGCCCGCCGCCCCCGAACGCTTCGTCGCCGCCATCCGCGACATGGCCAATTACTGGCTGGGCTTGGTGCGCCTGCCGCAGATGGGGTAATCCAGTCCGGCGAGGGGGGGGCGATGCGCTCGATGATCTATCTGCTGCTCTTCGCAATGGGTTTGCTGACAGCATGCTCAAGCGTCCCAACACAAGACGCGCTGATGGCGGGCGTCGATGCTGTGATTCGCAAGGGGCTGATGTCCGAGGCGGAACTGCGAGAGAAATTCGATCTTTCCGAGCATGAATTCCAGCTCTTTTCAACCATAAATAGCTATTGCTTCCGGCCAAAGACGGGCGTTGACGCCATTTCCGTGTGCGTCACGGAAGGCTTTGCGTCTCCGAAAGGGCAGGAGACTCACCTGGTGTTTCCAACTTCCCTGTGCGTCAGGCTAGAGCACTTGCAAGAGATGACCGGAGTAAGACCAACGGACGCGGTTCGTCTGATCCATGTGCAGGACAGGCGTGGTGGTTTCCTGAAGCCGGTCGATGAAAAAGTATTTATTTACAAGACAAAGACGGGCGAGAAGGCGCAAATCACCTTCCAGGATGGCGCCCCGTGCTTGCCATCCATCTCCATCGATAAAAAGGAACGAGTGGATCCCGGCACGCGGTGATGGTCTTATTCCATATCCCGGTGATCGAGACCGATCACCGGCGCCCTCAGGCGGCGGGCGTGTTTCTCCGAAACACTGGCCTTCCGCGGCATAAGCCGCGCGGCGCGGTCGCGCCTAACCGCATCCCGATAAGTTCCTCTCATCGGGATGCGGTCTTATTCCTCGCCCATTTCCATGTCGTCCCCGGCCGGGACTTCCTCGGCGGAGCCGAATTTCTGGGCGAAGAAGCCTTCGTTCACTTCGAAAATATCCACCGTCCGGCGCGTGATCCCCACTTGGTGACGGATGCACAAATCCAGCAGCCTTTTGCCATCGATCAAGGTGATGGGCGGCATGAACAAGGCGCCCTCACGCGCCCCCTTGGGAAAGCTGCCCAGCGAGATGATGGTGCCGCGAATGGCCTTGTGATAGGGCAGGGCGCCGCGCAGCTTGTCGACGATTTCCCGCGAAATGCTGCCTTCGGTGCGTTTGACCTGCACCACTTCGGTGATTTCGGTGATGCCGAGTTGCACCCTGGCGACCACGTCCACGCCCTTGTCGCCGGTCGCCTTGGTGACCTGGATGTCCTCGTAATCCATGGCTTCCAGCAATTCCTTGACGAAATGTTCGAACTGATAAGGGTCCAACCCCATCAGGCGGGTCTTGAAGGCGTCCAGTTGTTCGTCGTTATGGGCCTTGGCCGCTTCCATCACCGTGGTCTGTTTCGAACTGGGGGCGCCGGTGGCCGTGCTGGCAAAGCCCTTCAGCCAGGCCAGTCCCTCGGCGGTGATGGCGGTGGTGTTGCCGTCGCGGGCCACCAGCCCGCGTTCGCTGAGATTGGCGATGCGGCGGCTTAGGGTATAGGCGAAGCCGCCCGGCGTCTTGAACAGGGACACCGCCCGCATATAGTCGGACCAGGCGGGAAGCAGGTCGCCGCGTTTGCAGGGCGATCGTTCGGCGATCAGCGACAGCAGCTTGGGGATGCCCTCGACCTCGTCCAACTGGCGCACGACACCTTCGTCGTTGACCAGGAACGCCTTGCCGCGGGGCGTCATGCGGTAGATTCCGTTGACTTTTTCCAGCAAGCCGACACGGTTGATCAACAAGTACGAGCCATAAAGATGACGCGGGTTCAGCACCTTGCCGCCCTGTTCCCATATCTTGCGGGCGAAGTTCTGCACGTCGCCGCTTAGCCGTTCGGGAATCCAGCGGTCGGGATCGCTCCAATCCACCGGGTTTTGCGGGGTGCCGGTCTGGGCGTGGATGGCGGACAGCAGGTCCTTGACCAGTTTGACCGGCATGGCTTCCATGGCGCGCAGGGCGCAGCGCAACTCGGCATAGGTCATGAAAAGCGGGGCGCGGACGATGGGGGTGGTGTTCATCATCATTCCTTAAGCGGCGTAACGGCCGTCCTCGGTGCGCCGGGCCTGGCCCATGACCACCAGGGTTTCCAACACTTCCGCCACCTTGTCGGCCCGCGCCCCCTTGAAGGCGCGGGCGATGGCGGCGGCGTCCTCGGGGGCCGCCAGCATGGTGCGCAAGGCGCGGGCCTGGTCGGGGATGGTCTTGGGCCAGGACGGCTTGGCGATCTTGCCCTTGGCCTGTTGGGCGGCGGCCATGACCAATTCGGTCTGCTGTTCGCCGGCGCCGTGCGGGGCCTGGAAGTCGGGGCGCAGCCAACGCACCAGACCCTGCTTTTCCTCGGCGGCGCGCTGATGGTTCAGCGCCACCAGGGCGACCAGGATATCGGCTTCCGCCATGTCGGCCGCCCAGCCATAGGCCTGGGCGACCAAGGCGTCCAGGCGGCGGTGCAGATCCAGCACCATGCTGGCCAGACCCTGGTCCTTGATCGTCTGGTCCTTGTCATTCAGCGCTTCGCCGCCCCGCAGCTTTTCCACCACGTTATAAAGCCCGGTCAGGGTCAGGCCGGGATGGGCCGCCATCTGCCGCTTGCGCAAAGCGTCCAGTTCCTCGGCCAGATCGGCGATGGCCTGGCGTTGCGAGGGCGTGGCGACGGGGAAGGGGTATTTGTCGAAACAGGCGGATTTGACATAGACCGGGTCGTTGCCCACCCCCAAGCGTCCGCCCGCCGCCAAGGCCCAGGCGACATGGATGCGGCTGGACAGCACCCCCAGGGCATAGGCGTCGTCCATGGCGATGGCCACCAACTTGTTGTCGGGGCGGGTGCCGCCATCGACAAAGGTGAACAGCCGATGCTTGGCGGTTTCCACCGTGGCGATGAAGCGGGGCAGGCCGGCCAGGGCTTTGCGCAATTCTTGGCGGGGTTTCCCAAAAAGCCACCAGAACTTAGCATATTGTGCCGCGTCCGGGGTGCGGTTGCCTTTGCTTTCCCTTTCCCCCTTCACCCGTTCCAACACCCATTGATAGACCTGGGGGAAACGCTGGCGAACCTCCGTTTCTGCCAGGCCGAACAGATCGATGACCAGGACGCCCCGGCTGTTGCCGGTCAAATCCTTGCCGTTCAAAATAGGGGCGGATATGGTCGCCCAGTCCCGGCACCTGGCCCAGCCCCAACTGGGCGGCCTGGTCCGGGGTGACGATGAAGCCGGAACCATGCAGCTTGACCCCTGGCGAACATAGCTTGTCATTGGCTTGTAAGGGCACGGCCGAGGGGATATTGGCGCCGATCTTCAGATCGGAATGGATTTTGCCGTTGCGTGTGTCGAATTCCACCAGCGCCGCGTCGCCATCGCCGGCACGTTCGGCGACCACCCGCGACAATTGGCCATCGGCTTCGCCCTGTTGGCCGACGCTCATGGCCACCCGGACCGCCGCCGCGTCGCGGATGCCGGCTTCCTCCAGCGCCTTGACCCAGGGATGGTCGGGGATGGCGAAAACCAGGGACAGGGGTGGTTTGCCGTTCAGATGGTGTTCCACCACCCGGCGGCTGAAGGTTTGCGGCAGGGAATTGGTGGTGATGAAGCCGAAGCGGGTGGTGTGGCCGTCGCGCACCGCTTGCGCCGCGCGGTCCCACCAATACATGACGAAGTCGATGGAATTGGGCAGATGCGGGTGGGTTTCCCACAGCGCCTGGGCCATGCCTTCGCCCAGTTCCTGCTGCAAATCCTTGCCGCCGATGAAGGGCGGGTTGCCGACGATGAAATCGGCCTTTGGCCACGGCGCCAGACGGGGGGCGACAAAGCGCAGCACCGGCACTTGCGCCTTGGCATCGGGGATTTCGCGCCCGGTCACCAGATCGGTGGTGACGCTGATGCCGTCCCAGCGGGTCTTGGGGCGGCCATCGTCGTCCATCACCGGCTCGGCCCGGTCGTATTGCAAAAGGGCGTCCTGGCAGCGGATGTTCTTGAAATTGCGCAGCACCGGCTGGGCCGGCATCACCTTGCCGCGGGTGCGGAAGTGCCATTGCAGATAGCCGATCCACAGCACCAGCTCGGCGATGGCGGCGGCGCGGGGATTGATTTCCAGCCCCAGGAACTGGTGCGGGTCGACAGAGTGGCGTTCCAGTTCCAGCAGGCCCTGGTCTTCGTGCAGCTTGTCGGTCAGGAAGTCCAGCACCTCGCCTTCCAGGCGCTTCATGTGTTCCAGGGTCACGTACAGGAAATTGCCGGTGCCACAGGCCGGGTCCAGCACCCGGATGTCACACAGGCGTTGGTGGAAGGTCTTGACCGCGCGGGCGGCGGCCTCCAGGTCACCGCGTGCCGCCAGGGTGATGGCCTCGGCCTGGGCATCTTGCCAATCATGGCGCAGGGGCTCGATCACTGTTGGCAGGACCAGGCGTTCCACATAGGCCCGCGGGGTGTAATGCGCGCCCAATTTGTGGCGTTCGCGCACGTTCAGGGCGCGTTCCACCAAAGTGCCGAAAATCGCCGGTTCCACTTGGCTCCAATCGGCGCTGGCGGCATCCAGCAACAGTTTGACCTGATGGGCGTTCAGTTCCAGCGCCGCTGAATCGGCGAACAAGCCGCCGTTGAAATGCGGCACATGGGCGTCAAGCGCCGCCGAATAGCCGCCATGGTTCATGGCCGCCCAGATTTCCTCGGTGCCGGGTCGAAAGCCCGCTGGATTCTTCACCCATCCCGCCAGCTTGGCCTTGAAGCTGTCGGCGGGCAGCAATTCCACGTCTTCGGCGAACATGGTGAACAGACAGCGCATCAAAAAGCCCGCCACCCGTTCCGGGGTGTGGTTTTCTTCCAAAGACTTGGCCAGTTCGGCCAGACGGGCGGCGATGTCGCGGGTGACGCGGGCGGCGCGTTTGGTGGCGTCCAGCGCTTGCGGGTCGGTCCAGATCAGCCGCAGGGTTTCGCGGATGTCGGCGCGGTCCAAATCCGCCAGCTTGATGCGGAACGAGCTGGAATCGGGGAAATGGGTGTAATGCTTGCCGGTGCCGGAAAAGTCGGCGTACAGCTCGAACACATGGCCGATATCGGCGACGATCAAAAAGGGCGGCCAACCTTCCTCGGACGGCAACGCCTTGGCATAGCTTTCGGCTTGGCCGCGGGCGCGCACCATGGCGTCGTCCCATCCCCTGGTGCCCCTTACCGCCGTCCCCTTCTTCAGTTTGCTGGTGGCCGAACCGGTGCCGCCCAACAACGGCAATTGCTCGGGCGGGGTTTGGTCGCTGCCTTGCTTGGCTTCCAGAACGAAACAGCCGCGTTTGTAAAGGTCGATGCGTCCGACTGAAGTGCTGCCATCGGGATGATGAAAGGTGACACCGCGCTCGAACACATAGGCGTTGTGACGGTCGTCGGCATGGGCGGGGTCCGGGCGTCGGACGCCCAGCAAGTCGCACAATTCATGCAAAAAAGGCTGGCAATTGGCTCGTTCGGCCGCAGAGGACACGCCCCAGCGCGAAACGAAGGCCGCGATGTCGGTGGAGATGTCGGTCATTGCCCCAAAATTCGCCCTGAGACCACAAAACAGGTGCTGACCTTATCGTCTCCGCAACCGGAAGTCACCGGGCTTCGTGTGGTTCCAGGTAAGGTTGGTGCCGGCTACAGGGTTCGAACCCGTGACCCCCTGATTACAAATCAGGTGCTCTACCAGCTGAGCTAAGCCGGCCCGCCTTGGTGGGCGAGGGGGAAATTAGTGTGAAGCGGGCTGGCCTGCAAGGTCTTGATCGCGGGCCAGTTCGTAAAGGGCGATGGCGGCGGCGTTGGAGACGTTCAGGCTTTCCACCAAGGGGCTGATGGGCAGTTTGACCAGATGGTCGCAATGTTCGCGGGTCAGGCGGCGCAGCCCTTCGCCTTCCGCGCCCATGACCAGGGCGATCTTGCCGGTCAGCTTGGCCTGGGCGATGGTCTGCGTCGCCTCTCCGGCCAGTCCGGCCGTCCAGAACCCGGCATCCTTCAACTGTTCCAGGGCGCGGACCATGTTGGTGACGCGCACCAGCGGCATCACTTCCAGGGCGCCGCTGGCCGATTTGGCCAAGGTGCCGGTCTCTTCCGGCGAATGGCGGTCGGGAACGACCACCGCCAAGGCGCCGAAGGCGGCAGCGCTGCGCAGGATGGCGCCCACATTGTGGGGGTCGGTGACCTGGTCCAGCAGCATCACCACCGCGTGGTCGCGGCCTTGGGCCAGCCTGGCGATATCCTCGATGCCGGGACTGTCCAGGTGCTCGACCAGGGCGGCGATACCCTGGTGCACGGCGCCGGGCGGAAGCAGGGAATCCAGGTCGCGGCGGTCCATCACTTCTTCGCCGGGCAGCGGGCGTTGGGCGCGGCTCTTCATGATGCCCGGCGCGTGGGTCTTCAGCGCCTCGGCGGTGGCGACGATGCGGCGCACTTTTCGGGCCGGGTTGGCCAGCGCCGCCAGCACGGCGTGGGTTCCGAACAGCCACAACTGGTTGCCGGGCAGGCGGGCGGGGCGGTCGGCGGGCTTGGCGTGATCGCGTTTACCCTTGGGTTTTTGGCGGAAATCCCGGTTGTTCATGACGTCTCCTTGTCTTCCATGGTTTAGCCTTCGTTTTTCGAGTTGACAAGGGCGCGAAAATCTCGATATTTGCGCTCTCCCGTCACCCCGGCCTCACCGCCGGGAACGGCGTGGAGGGGTGGCCGAGCGGTCAATGGCAGCAGACTGTAAATCTGCCGACGGTAGTCTACGTTGGTTCGAATCCAACCCCCTCCACC
>JAIWOG010000282.1 GCA_020217035.1 Magnetospirillum sp.
ATGCGGTCGGTTTTAAACTCGTTCAAGGACGACATACACCGGCCTTCGTTACCTTACAAGTTCAAGTTCAAGTTCTCGGGTTGCGCTAACGACTGCGCTAACTCGATACACCGGTCGGACATGGCTGTTATAGGTACTTGGAAGGACGACATGCGGGTTGACCAGACTGAGGTTAAGGCTTACATAGCTAAGAACGGTCGGAAGTGGGCTATAGACCAGGTTATATCGATGTGCCCTACTCGGGCTTTATCGTTAAACGACGACGACACTTTAGACGTTGACAACAAGTCGTGCGTTCGGTGCATGCACTGCTTAAACGTTATGACTAAGGCTTTAAAGCCTGGTAAGGAGCGGGGTTTATGCGTTTTAGTTGGTGGTAAGCGGACTTTAAAGATAGGTGGTTTAATGGGTACTGTTGTTGTTCCTTTCATGAAGATGGAGTCGGACGAGGACTACGAGGCTTTAGTTGACTTAGCTCACCGGATAATGGAGTTCTTCATAGACAACGCTTTAGAGCACGAGCGGACTGGTGAGATGATAGAGCGGATAGGTTTAGCTAACTTCTTAGAGGGTATAGGTGTTGACGTTGACCCTAACATGATAACTGCTCCTCGGTCGAACTCGTTCGTTCGGATGGACTCGTGGCCTGAGGAGGCTGCTAAGTGGCAGAACCGGCGGTCGGCTCCTGTTGCTGCTGAG
>JAIWOG010000283.1 GCA_020217035.1 Magnetospirillum sp.
ATGGTTGCTCACACTCAGGGTTGGTTACACTGCGACATACCTGGTACTGACGCTTCGGGTGTTGTTAAGTCGATGATGGACGCTTTATTCGAGGACTTCAAGAAGGAGGAGATGCCTAACCGGGTTCGGTTATCGACTTCGTGCTGCGAGATAAACTGCGGTGGTCAGGCTGACATAGCTGTTATAATACAGCACACTAAGCCTCCTAAGATAAACCACGACTTAGTTGCTAACGTTTGCGAGCGGCCTGCTGTTGTTGCTCGGTGCCCTGTTGCTGCTATACGGCCTGCTTTAGTTAACGGTAAGCCTTCGTTAGAGGTTGACGAGAAGAAGTGCGTTTGCTGCGGTGCTTGCTACCCTCCTTGCCCTCCTATGCAGATAAACGACCCTGAGCACTCGAAGTTAGCTATATGGGTTGGTGGTAAGAACTCGAACGCTCGGTCGAAGCCTTCGTTCCACAAGTTAGTTGCTGCTGGTTTACCTAACAACCCTCCTCGGTGGCCTGAGGTTAACGCTATAGTTAAGAAGATATTAGACACTTACAAGGCTGACGCTCGGCCTTGGGAGCGGATGGCTGACTGGATAGAGCGGATAGGTTGGCCTCGGTTCTTCGAGAAGACTGGTTTACCTTTCACTAAGTACATGATAGACGACTGGCGGGGTTCGCGGTACAACTTAAACGCTTCGAACCACGTTCGGTTC
>JAIWOG010000284.1 GCA_020217035.1 Magnetospirillum sp.
CCGAAACACTTGCGGGAGAAACCCGCCTTCGGCAGGACGCCTTCCGCGGCATAAGCCGCGCGGCGCGGTCGCGCCTAGCCCCATCCCGATGAGAGTTCCTCTCGTCGGGATGGGGTATAAGCATTATTCCGCCAGCTTCCAGGCGCCGTCCTTGATGTCCACCAGATGCAGGGAATCCAGCCCCAGGCCCATATGGTCTTGGGGGCTAAGACTGAACACGCCGCCTTGGCCGACGAAGCCCTTGGTCGCTTCGATGGCGTCGCGCACCTTGGCCTTGTCGGTGCCGCCGGCACGGCGGACGGCATCCACATAAAGATACAGCGCGTCCCAGGAATGGCCGGCCATCATGCTGACCTCGTCGCCGGTGCGGGCCTCGAAATCGCGCTTGAAGGCGGTCAGCACCGGCTTTTGCGGATGGTTTTCCGGCAACACCTCGACGATGGCCAGGGGCGAGGACGGCAGACGCATGCCGTCAGCCGCCTTGCCCACCAGACGCAGGAAGTCCTTGGACGCCACGCCGTGCGACTGGTAGACCGGCATCTCCAATCCTAACTGGCGGATATTGCGGGTGACCACCGCCGGCCCTTGGCCGGTGCCGAACACGAACAGCGCCTCGACACCCGGCGCGGCGCGGATGCGGGTCAATTGGGCGGTGACGTCGGGATCGCGCGGACCATAAGTTTCGTCGGCGACGATATCGACGCCGAAAGCCGGGGCCAGTTCCACGCATTGATTGCGCCCCGACTTGCCGAACCCGACGTTTTCCGACAACAGCGCCACCTTGGTCAGGCCGCGCCGTTTCAGGTCGGCGAACACCTTCTGCGCCGCCAAGCGATCGGTCTGCGGCACCTTGAAGGTCCACTTGCGCACCGGATCGACGATGGCGACGCCACCGCCCAGCGACAGATAAGGGATTTCCGCCTTGTCCACCAAGTTCAGCACCGCCAGCGACGTCGGCGTCCCCGAGCCACCGATCACCACGTCCACACGGTCCGACTCGATCAAACGCCGGACCAGGGTGGCGGCCTTTTCCGGCACCGAGCCGTCGTCATAAAGCACCAGTTCCAGGGGACGCCCCAGTACACCGCCAGCGGCGTTCAGTCGCTCGACCTCCATCTCCAGGGTTTTCTTCTCGGGGTCGCCCATGGGCGACATGACGCCAGTGGTCGACAAGAAAGACCCGATACGGATGGGCTCGGCGGCCAGGGCAGCGAAAGACAGCGATGCGAGAAATGTCGAAACAAACGCAACCAAAAATCTCATCTGATCCTCTGGCGATCCGCTTTTGTCTTGGGTGGAACCATAAACCGGCTTGACCACGGACGATATTTTTTTGTTTTCAAGTGATCATGCTATTGCAAACTGGTGTCAATTTATTTTAAATCCTGAAAATCAACCAGGGGATGACCGGGATGTCGTGGAAGGAAAGCCTGAGTACCGACGTCACGTCGGTGGACCGCCAACACCAGGACCTGATCGCGGCGGCCCAGGACTTCTTCGCCCGCATCCATGCCGGCCTCAGCCGGGGCGAAACCGTCGTCGCCTTGGATGGCTTGATCGCCCTGGTTTCGGAACATTTCGACCACGAGGAACGGGTGATGCGCAACATCGCCCTGCCAAGCCTGGCCACCCACGCCCATCTTCATCGTGCGCTGCTGGAAGAAATCCAAGAATTCCGGGAAGAAACGGCGCTGGGCACGAACGAGCGCAGCCCCGCCGACATCGAGCATTTTCTGAACCTTTGGCTTTATCGCCATATCGTCGAGGAAGATCTGAAGATCTTCCACCACCTGAACCGGTATTAGGCTTTCCGTTCGGCTGGCGAAGCGGCTGGCAGGCCGGCCTGTGGCCGTCACGTGATGTTGAAACGGGACAGGCTTTCGGCCAGGTCGTCGCCGAATTGCGCCCCCTTGCGGATCAGCGCCGCCCGCGGCGGCAGGCCGGCCAGCTTGGGGTGCCCCCACGAATAGCTGGTCAACACGGCGAAGGGGATGCCCTGGGTCACCGGCATGGCGGCCAGGGCGCACCCCAGGTCGACGCCGGTCAGGATTCCCAGCTCCATCGAGGCGACCACCATGTCGGGGCGGGTGTGGACGGCGGTTTCCAAGGCTTCGAAGGGATTGCGCACCACCGAGGTGCGATAGCCGCAGGCGGCCAGTTCGCGTTCGACGATGCGGGCCATGGCTTTTTCCGGCACCACCAGCAGAACTTCCACGTTCTTTTGCTCGATGGGGCCGAAATCGATGTCGGCGCTGCGCTTGGCCGGCAACGAACGCATGACCGCCGGCACGTCGACGTCGGTGACCTGCTCGCCGTCGGCCAGCTTCTCGATCTTATCGACGAAGACCTGGATGGCGTCCAGATGGGCGTCGCCCACCGTCTTCAGTTCGCCCACATATTCGTCCAGACGGTGGGTGACCAGCTTGATCAACGGCACGTTCAACGCCTGGGCGTGGCTGCGCAGGTTGCTGGCGTCGCGCTTCAACGTCGCCAAGCCGTCCTCGGCGCCAATGCTGTGCGAGCGCATGTTGCCCAAAAGCACCTGCAACGAGCTGGCGGTGTCGCGCAGTTCCTCGATGAATTCGGCGATGACGCGGCGTTCGTTCTCGTTATCGACCGAATCGAATGCGGACATGGCTGGTCTCCCTCCCCCAGGTGTTGGCGTTATCGGATACAGCAGCGCCGAACCTTGTGCAACAGCCGTGTGCGTTCCTAGACGGCGATCGGCTGTCCCTGGCGTTCGGCCTGGATCATGTCGGCCAAGGTGTGGTTGTCCAGCGCCGAGAAGAACGCCCCCAAGGCTTGGTCCAGGGCGTGGCGGGCCAAGCAGGACGCGCTGGTCCGACAGCTGTCGCCGCCATCCCCGCGCTGGCATTGCGCCAGGGCGAAGTCTTCCTCCACATGGCGGATCAACGCCCCCAGACGCACGCTGGCCGGCTCGACCAGCAGACGGATGCCCCCATACTTGCCGCGCACCGTCTCCAAGAATCCGTCGCGCCCCAGTTGGTGCACCACCTTGGTCAGGTGGTTCTTGGAGATGCCATGGCTTTCGGCGATCTCGTTGATGGTCACCAAGTCGCCGCCGCGCAGGCCGACATGAACCAGAACCCGCAAGGCGTAATCGGTATGGAGCGTCAGTCGCATGGGATGGTCGACCTACTTCTTAAGAATAAGATTGATCTTCCATTGGTTGAAGCCGTTCGGTCAAGCCCAGCCTTCGTCATGCCTATCATGTCTGGGGAAGGGGATGGACAAACCGGCTTTCCATTCGTCCCGGCGACGGATACAAAGGAAGCTGACAAGGGTTCGGGACGACAAGTCCGCGGGGCCGGCTCCGGGGGGGGCTTGAACAAGGGGACACGACGTGGGGGACAAGGCGGAACCTGCCGCGCTTCCCGCCAAGGGCGGGATCAGCCGTCTGATACGACACATTCCCATCGCCTGGCGCATACCGTTGGCCGTTGCCCTGAACGCGGCCGTCGCCTTGTCCGTCGGCCTGTTGGGTTGGCAAAGCGCGTCCCTGGTCAGCCGCGACATCGAGGAACTGCGCCAGGTCCAAGAACGTGGCCGCCAGTTGTCCGACATCGACGCCCAGGCCAACCGCCTGCAAAGCCTGATCCGCCAATATCTGAACGCCCCCACCGAAGAGGTGATGAAGGAAATCTCGCGCCGCTCGCAAGACTTGTTCGTGGCCTTGAACACCGCCACCCGCGAGAACGGCCAAAGCGAGGAAATGGAACAGTTGAACGAAGCCGCCCGGCGCTTCGTTTCCGGATTCCAGCAATTGAAGGGAATCAACGCCGAACTGGCCCGGGTCTACGAAGGCGACATCGTCGAGGCCACCGGCGAGATGTCGGGCCTTTACGCCATCTTGAATTCCTCGATCCGCGGCACCGGCTCGGCCCATCTGGCCCCCGCCTTGGCCAAGTCGCACGAAACCTTCACCGCCGCCATCATCGCCATCAACACCTATTATTTCGGCGGTTCGCCGCTGAAGGCCGATTCCGCCCACCAGACCTTGGGACACTTGCTGCAATCGCTGCCCCACCTGACCCGACTGGCGACCACCGAATTGCAGCGCGACACCCTGGCGGTGATCGGGCAGCGGGCGCTGCGCCTGGACGAGAACATCGAGACCATGGCCCGGGCCTTCGACGACCGTGCCCGCATCCTGGCCCGCGACATCGATTCCAACCAGGTGATCATGTCCACCGCCATCGACCGCATGATCGCCCGCGGCCACGAACGTGAAGCCCTGTTGCGCAGCCAAAGCCGCACCCTGCCCGGCCGTATCGCCCTGGCCGGCCTGGGCCTGGCCCTGATCCTGCTGGCCATCGGCGTCACCGCCAGTTGGCTGATCGGGCAATCCATCCGCCAGCCCATCCTGCGCCTGCGTTCGGTGATGGAGGCCGGGGCGCGTGGCGACTGGTCCCACGACATCGACAGCCCCGCCCTGCCCGACGAAGTGGCGGCCATGGCCCGCACGGTGGCGGTGTTCCGCCGCAACGCCTTGGACAAGTTGGTACTGGAGGAAGAACGCGACCGCATCCGCACCAGCCACGAGGAAGCGCGGCGGCGTATCCTGCACGAATTGCTGGAACAGATGGAAGCCCACGAACAGGGAGCGCCATTCTCGAAACTGGCGGTTCCAGCCCCGGAGAACGCCGACGCCGCCGAGATCGCCCTGGTGTTCAACCGGGTGCTCGACAAGTTCCAGCAAGCCGCCAGCGAACGCGCCGCCGCCATGGCCGAACTGACCCAGGCCAAGGAACAGGCGGAAGCCGACAACCAGGCCAAGTCGTCGTTCCTGGCCGCCATGACCCACGAGATCCGCACCCCCATGAACGGCATCATGGACATGCTGGGCGACCTGCATCGCACCCCTTTGGCCCCCGACCAGGACCACGTGGTCGCCACCATCCGTGAAACCGGCCTGTCGCTGCTGAAGATCGTCGACGACGTACTGGACTTTTCCCGCATCGAGGCCGGCCGCCTGAACCTGGAAAGCATCCCGCTGGACATGGCCCACCTGCTGGAAGGAGTGGTGATGACGGAAAAACCGGCGGCGCGGGACAAAGGGCTGGGGCTGGTGGCATTTTGCGACCCGGCCATCCCCAAGGCGCTGTCGGGGGACCCCACCCGCTTGCGGCAGGTCTTGTTCAACCTGGTCGGCAACGCCGTCAAGTTCACCCAGTCCGGCCGTGTCGCCGCCTTTCTGCAGCATGTGGAAAACGACGGCAGACAAGAAAGGCTGCGCCTGGTGGTGGCCGACACCGGCATCGGCATCGCCCCCGAAGTCCTGACGCGGCTGTTCCAGCCGTTCACCCAGGCCGACGACACCACGGCGCGACGTTTCGGCGGCACCGGCCTGGGATTGTCCATCACCCAAGGATTGGTTCGCCTGATGGGGGGCAGCCTGCTTGTGGCGAGCGAGCCCGGAATTGGCACCACCTTCGTGGTCGAACTGTCCCTGCCCATCCTGCCAACCCCTGCGGACGGAGCCGACTCGCAGGCGGAGCTGATGGGGCTGCGGCTGCTGGTGCTGTCGCCCGACAGCACCGAACGGACGCTGATCGCCCGCTTTGCCGAACAGGAAGGCGCCGCCGTGGTCCGCGTCGCCAACACCGAATCGGCTCGTGCCGCCTCGGATCGTGCCATGACCACCCAGGCGCCCTTCGACCTGGCGCTGGTCTCGGTCGATGGCTTCAGCGCCGCCGAGGCCGGCTTGCTGCATCACGCCCCCTTCCTGCTGATCGGCACCCCCGACCCGGCCGCCGGGCTGGAACGACTGGAAATGTGCCGGGGCATCCTGGGCCGCCCACTGTCGGCCCCGGCCCTGCTGTCGGCCGTCACCACCCTGACCCGACAAGGCAAGTGATTGTGTGACGACGTGTTTGCGCCGATACTCGCCCCATGACCTCATCACCCAATCCTTACGCCCGCCAGGGCTTGTTCAGCCGTTATCGGCTGGCCATCGCCATCGTCGCCCCCATCCTGGCCTTGGTGGCGTTTTCCGCTTGGGTGGTCGAGGACAAGATGCAGGCTTATCGCGACAGCGCCGACCTGCTGGTCACCGCGCAAATCGCTCGCCTGTCGCAAGCCTTGACCCGCGAGTTGGAAACCGAACGCATGCTGTCGGTGCGGTCGCTGGAAAGCGGCAGCCTGGAAACCCGGATCGAGTTGGAAACCCAGCGGCTGGCCACCGACGAACGCCTGAATGCCTTGTGGACGGCCTTCCGCCTGCCGGGCTTGGCCGAGCGCATGCCCGAGCGCAGCTTCGTCATCACCGCCGAACAATTGCGCATTCTGCGCCAGGCCCTGGACGACAACGCCACCGCCCAGGCGCTGTCCACCGGCTATGGCCGCGCCATCGCCGGACTGACCAGCCTGGCCACCGCCATGGCGCCGGGCGACCTGTCGCGGGTCATCTCGGCCTACATGGCCTTGGGCAACGTCAAGGACCGCATTGGGCGCTCCCGCGCCCTGATGGCCAATCCCAACGGCAAGGGCGAGATCAACACCCAGGCGCTTTTGGTCAACAATGCCGAGGCCCGGGCGTTCCTGGAATCCTTCCGCGTCCACGCCACGCCGCGCCAGCTTGAGCTTTACGAGGAAATCGTGCGCGGGCAGGTGGTCGCCGAAGTCGAACGGCTGCACGGCCAGGCCCTGGCCGGCATGCTGGGCCCGGCCAAGCGCCGGGCCTGGGAAGAAGCCCATGTCAACCTGCTGGCCCTTTACAGCCAGGTCGAGGACCGCATGGCCGCCGACATGGAACAAAGCGTCGGCGCCAACCTGAAATCCACCCGCTTCACCTTCTTCGTGGTGGTGCTGGGGGTGATCTTGCTGGTGGGCCTCAGCCTGGAATCGTTGCGCCGCTCGGAACGTCGCGCCGTGCTGTGGGAGGAAGAGGCCCGCAAGCTGTTCCGCGCCGTCGAGCAAAGCCCGGTTTCGGTGCTGATCAGCGACGCCCAAGGCCACATCGAATACGTCAACCCCGCCTTCACCGCCATGACCGGCTATCACCGCGACGAGGTGCTGGGCCAAAGCCCACGCATGCTGCGGTCCGACCAGACTCCGCCGGAAGTGTTCTCGGAGATGTGGCGGACCATCGGCGACGGCCGCGACTGGCGCGGCGAACTGGTCAACCAAAGGAAGGACGGCAGCGTCTATTGGGAATCCATGACGGTGGCGCCGGTTCGTGACGGCGACGGCCAAGTGGACAGCTTCATCGCCTTCAAGGAGGACGTCACCGAGATCCGGTCGTTGCGCCTGGCCCTGGAACTGGAGCATTCCAACCTGCGCCGCATCTTCGCCTCGACCTCGGATTTGATCGCCCTGGTCGATTCGGCCGGCCGCTTCGCTTACGCCAACCCGGCCCTCGAGGAAGCCTTGGGGCCGTGCTTGGGCATCAGCGCCCAGGACTATTTCCAACCCCCCATCCCCAGCCTGGACGACACCGCCCCGGTGCGCGGCGAATGGACGTCCGACCTGAACGGCAGAACCTACGAGGTGGTGGTCACCCAGGTGGACAACCCGGTGGGCGAGCCTTCGGCGCTGGTGGCGCTGCACGACATCACCACCCGCAAGCAGGCGGAAATCGCCATGGCCGAAGCACGCGAGGCCGCCGAGTTGTCCAACCGCGCCAAGACCGAGTTCCTGGCCACCATGAGCCATGAATTGCGCACGCCGCTGAACGCCATCATCGGTTTTTCCGAGATCATCGAGAACGAGCTTCTAGGTCCCGTCGGCACCGGCGAGTATCGCGACTACGCCCGCGACATCAACGATTCCGGCCGTCACCTGCTGGCGCTGATCAACGACATCCTGGACGTCGCCCGTCTGGAAGTGGGGCGTTTCGTCATGGTCGAGGCCGAATTGGACGTGCTCGAGGCCATCCACGCCAGCGTCATGCTGGTCGGCGAACGGGCCAAGGTCGCCGGCCTCAGGATCGCCGAACATATCCCGGACGACCTGCCCAAGCTGTTCGGCGACGAACGACGCATCAAGCAGGCCATCGCCAACATCCTGGCCAACGCCGTCAAGTTCACCCCGGCGCAAGGCCGCGTCTCCGTCTCCGCCAAGGCCAACGCCGACGGGCTGGATATCGAGGTCTCGGACAGCGGCATCGGCATCGCCCCCGGCGACATGACCAAGATCATGTCACCCTTCGGTCAAGCCGAGTCAAGCTTGGCGCGACGTTTCGACGGGGCCGGCCTGGGCCTGCCCTTGGCCCGTCGCTTCATGGACCTGCATGGCGGCAGGCTGTCCATCGCCAGCGCACCGGGCCATGGAACCATTGTCAACCTGCATTTTCCCGCCAGCCGTCTGCGCTGGCCCGAGGCGATAAAACCCCACGGGACGGATTGTTGAATTCCCCCCCTTGCGGGTTTAGGGTCTCCCCGGTTCCGTTTTAGTGAAAGAGTACAGATGCGACGCGACCTTTCGGCCAAGTACGACCTGCGTGTTCCCCGTTACACCTCGTACCCGACGGCGCCGCATTTCCATCCAGGCGTCGGTCCCGACCAATACGGCCAATGGCTGGGCCAGTTGGACCCGGCCACCGAGCTGTCGCTTTACCTGCACATCGCCTATTGCGCCGAAATGTGCTGGTTCTGCGGCTGCCACACCAAGATCACCCGCAAATACGCCCCCGTCGCCACCTACCTGGAAGCCCTGCTGGCCGAGGTCAAGCTGGTGGCCGACCACCTGCCCACCAAGATGGCGGCCCGGCACGTGCATTTCGGCGGCGGCAGCCCGACCATCCTGTCGCCCGAGGATTTCGTCCGCACCATCGAAACCTTGCGTCAGCACTTCCTGATCAAGCCCGACGCCGAGATTGCCGTCGAACTGGACCCGCGCACCGCCGACGAGACCTATGTCAAGGCCATGGCCAGCGTCGGCGTCACCCGTGCCTCCATCGGCGTGCAGGATTTCGACCCCAAGGTCCAGGAAGCCATCAACCGCATCCAGCCCTATGACGTCACCGCCAACGTCATCGACTGGCTGCGCCAGCATGGCGTGCCGGAAATCAACATGGACCTGGTCTATGGCCTGCCCTTCCAGACCGTGGACGGCCTTTTGGACACCATCGACAAGGCCCACGGCTTCCGCCCGCGCCGCATCGCTTTGTTCGGCTACGCCCACGTGCCGTGGATGAAGAAGCACCAGCGCCTGATCCCGGAAGAGGCCCTGCCCGACACCGACACCCGTTGGGCGCAATACGAACTGGGCACCAAGCGCCTGGAGGAGTTGGGCTACGTCAAGATCGGCCTGGATCATTTCGCCGCCCCCGACGACCCGCTGGCGGTGGCGCTTTTGGAAAAGCGTCTGCACCGCAACTTCCAGGGCTACACCACCGACAGCGCCGACGTGCTGATCGGCCTGGGGGCGTCGGGCATCGGCTCGTTGCCCCAGGGTTACGTCGCCAATGTGGGGGAAACCCACCACTACCTGGATGCCATCCGCGCCGGCCGTCTGGCCACGTCGCGCGGGGTGGCCATGGATGCCGACGACCATCTGCGCCGCGACCTGATCATGACGCTGATGTGCGACCTGGAACTGGACATCGACGCGGTCTGCGCCCGCCACGGCGCCGATGCCGGCCAGTTCGATGCCGACTTGGCCAAGCTGGCGCCGATGATGGAGGACGGTCTGGCGGTGCTGGACGGCCGCCACATCACCATGACCGACGAAGGCCGCACCCTGGTGCGCGCCGCCGCCGCCATCTTCGACAAATATTTGAAGAAAGGCGAACAGCGCCACTCGAAGGCGGTGTGACCCCCTACCCCCAGCCACCCCGGGCGGGTTGGATATTCACCACCCATGTAATTCACCGCTCCACCCCACCCGGGTGTTCCGGCTTCTCGTGCCCCCTGTCATCTTGAGGTCAACAACGCGGACAACAAGACCACAGAGGGAAGAGACAGATGGACCAGTCCAAGCGCTATTGCAACCTGGCCCTGAAGGAAGCCGACTTGATGGCCCAGGGCAAACACATCCT
>JAIWOG010000285.1 GCA_020217035.1 Magnetospirillum sp.
GTGCGCCTATATCATCAAGCCCAAGAAGGGCTTCGAGCCCATCGCCACCGCCGCCCACTTCGCCGCCGAATCCTCGACCGGCACCAACGTGGAGGTATGCACCACCGACGACTTCACCCGCGGCGTCGACGCCCTGGTCTATGAGATGACCGAACAGGCCGACGGCGACTGGCTGATGAAGATCGCCTATCCCAACGACTTGTTCGACCGCAATGTCAGCGACGGCCGCGCCATGATCGTGTCGTTCCTGACGCTGACCATCGGCAACAACCAGGGCATGAGCGACGTCGAATACGCCAAGATGCACGATTTCTGGGTGCCGCCGGCGATGCTGCAACTGTTCGACGGCCCGGCCATGAACATCGCCGACATGTGGCGGGTGCTGGGCCGTCCCCAGGTCAACGGCGGCATGGTGGTGGGCACCATCATCAAGCCCAAGCTGGGTCTGCGCCCCAAGCCCTTCGCCGACGCCTGCCACCAGTTCTGGCTGGGCGGCGACTTCATCAAGAACGACGAACCCCAGGGCAACCAGGTGTTCTCGCCCATGAAGGAAACCATCGCCCTGGTCGCCGACGCCATGCGCCGGGCCCAGGACGAAACCGGCGAGGCCAAGCTGTTCTCGGCCAACATCACCGCCGACGACCCGTTCGAGATGATCCGGCGCGGCGAGCTGATCTTGGAAACCTTCGCCGAGAACGCCAGCCACGTCGCCTTCCTGGTGGACGGCTATGTGGGCGGTCCCACCGCCATCACCCTTGCCCGGCGTTACTTCCCCGGCCAGTTCCTGCATTACCACCGGGCTGGCCACGGCGCCGTGACCTCCAAGCAATCCAAGCGCGGCTATTCGGTGCTGACCCACATGAAGATGGCCCGTCTGCAAGGCTCGTCCGGCATCCATACCGGCACCATGGGTTACGGCAAGATGGAAGGCGAGAAAGCCGAGAAGATGGTCGCCTACATGCTGGAACGCGACGTCGCCGAAGGTCTTTACTACACCCAGGACTGGCAGGGCATGAAGGCCACCACGCCGATCATCTCGGGCGGCATGAACGCCCTTCGCCTGCCCGGCTTCTTCGACAATTTGGGCCATTCCAACGTCATCCAGACCTCGGGCGGCGGCGCCTTCGGCCACAAGGACGGCGGCACGGTGGGGGCCAAGTCCCTGCGTCTGGCCCACGAAGCCTGGCGCCGCGGCGTCAACCTGGTGGATTACGCCATGGAACACCCCGAACTGAAGGGCGCCTTCGAAAGCTTCCAGGCCGACGCCGACGCGCTGTATCCGGGCTGGCGGGACAAACTGAAGGTCCGCTAGAGCACCCGGTAAAAATGGAGTATGGGAAAAGCGGGCGGCAACAAGCCCGCCCCCTGCTCCGGATGGAGAGAGAGGAAGGCCAGCATCATGTCGAGGAAGCATCCCATCATCGCCGTCACCGGTTCGTCCGGCGCCGGGACAAGCACCGTCAAGGAAGCGTTCGAACACATGTTCCGACGCGAGGGCATCAAGCCGGCCATCGTCGAAGGCGACAGCTTCCACCGCTATAACCGCGTCGACATGAAGAAGACCATGGCGGAAGCCGAGAAAAGCGGCAACCGCACTTTTTCCCATTTCGGCGCCGAGGCCAATCTGTTCGGCGAACTGGAAGAACTGTTCCAGCGTTATGGCGAAACCGGGCGCGGCCGCCGTCGCTTCTATGTCCACAACGACGAGGAAGCGCAACGCTTCGCCCAGCACAACGTCAAGTCAGGCGAGTTCACCCCCTGGGAGGACATGGCCGACAACACCGACCTGCTGTTCTACGAGGGCCTGCACGGCTGCGTGGTGACCAAGGAACACAACGTCGCCCAACATGCCGACCTGAAGATCGGCGTGGTTCCGGTGATCAACCTGGAATGGATTCAGAAGATTCACCGCGACACCCACATGCGGGGCTATTCCGAGCAAGCGGTGATGGACACCATCCTGCGTCGCATGCACGACTACGTCCACTTCATCGTGCCGCAATTCAAGCTGACCGACATCAACTTCCAACGGGTGCCCATCGTCGACACCTCGGACCCCATCATCGCCCGCGACATCCCCAGCGCCGACGAAAGCCTGGTGGTCATCCGCTTCAGGAAGCCCGACCGCTTCCGCGTCGACTTCCCCTTCCTGCTGCAGATGATCAAGGATTCGTGGATGAGCCGGCGCAACACCATCGTGGTGCCGGGCGGCAAGATGGGCCTGGCCATGGAATTGATCCTTACCCCGATCCTTCGCCGGATCATGGAGGACCGCAAGTCCCTGATGGGATGAGCGGTTCACCGCGACCCGACGGGGGAGCCACACTGCCGGCGTTCCGGGCCACCGGGACGCCGGATCTTTATGCTTGGCTTGAAAACAAGCTGCCGCGGGGTTAGTCTGCGCCCATGGTCGGCAGTTCACCAAGGCGTCGCTGTCCCGCACGGGAAGCTAAACCTGCCTCAACTTTCTTTCGGCTCTGACTTTCATCCCGGTGCCGAGTCGTCAAGACAGCGACCCGCGACAAATCCTCTTATCGGCACGACCCGAGGATAAGTCATGACCAGAACCGTTCTTCCCCTGATCGCCGCCGACGTCTCGCAAATGGCCCGACAAATGTCGCGCGAATTGGCCGGCTGCGACGGCAACCCCAGCCATGTTCAGATGCTCAACATGCTGGCCCGCTCGGCCGGGTTTCGCAATTTCCAACACTTGAAGGCGCAGTGGGACGCCCAAGAGCGTCTGTCGCAACCGCCTTCGCCGGTGGAACCGGTGGACCATCGCCGTGTGCTGCGGGTCAGTCGCCATTTCGACCAGGACGGCAAATTGCTGCGATGGCCGAAAAAGGACAGCGAACGCCGGTTGTGCCTGTGGGTGCTGTGGTCGGAAATCCCCGCCGGTCGCAACCTCAGCGAAGCCGAAATCAACCAGCGTTTGACGGAAAACCACCTGTTCGGCGACCACGCATTGCTGCGGCGTTGCTTGTGCGAACTGAAGATGATGGATCGCACGGTGGATGGTCGCGTCTATCGAAGGATGGAAAGCCGGCCACCGGCCGATGCCCGAGCCCTGATCCGACATCTGCGGCATAAGCGCTGAAATAACGGGGGGAAAGCGTTGGGGACGCTTTCCCCCCTTTTCCTGTCGTCATCGGTGTTGGGGTTCACGACCGCTGACGAAGGGGGACGGAGGAAGAACGTTTTGGGGGCCGTTCTTCCTCCTAGGGGAAATTCCGCCGTACTGGGGTTCGGGGACGTAGCGAGCGGAATTCCCCCATTCGCATTGGATGAGAGAGGCTCCGTTGGGGGCGAAGCCTCTCTCCCCACGCCGCCGCGACGTTTGGGGTTCGGGGACATGGCGGCAGCGTGGATCGGATTCAGGCGGCGCGGACCTCCTTTTCCTCGACGGTCTTCGCCTGGGCCACCGGCAAAGAGAAACTGAAGACGCTGCCTTCGCCGGGATTGGAATGCACCCAAACCCGGCCGCCCATGTGCTCGACCATGCGCCGCACGATGGCCAAGCCGATGCCGGTTCCTTCCGCGCCCGCCTGAAGGCCGTTCAGACGGTGGAAAACCTCGAACAGCTTGACCCGGTCGCGGGATTCGATGCCGATGCCGTTATCGGCCACCGAAAACACCGTGGCGTCGCCGTCGCGGCGGCAACTGACCCGCACCATCGGCCGAATACCGGGCGCCACGTAGCGGATGGCGTTGTCCAGCAACTGGGTGAAGATTTCGGTCAACGCCTTTTCGTCCACCATCACGCTTGGCAGCGGCTCGACCACGATACTGGCATTGCTGGCATGAATGGTGTCGCCCAGACGGTCCAAGGCGTTGGTCACCGCGGTGCTGCTGCTGACAACAGCGTCGACGCCGGGAATCTGGTCGACGGCGACGAAGCTTTGCAGATCCTTGACCAGCTTGCGCATGCGCTGGGCGCCGTCGACGACATGGGCCATGTAGCCGCGACCTTCGTCATCCAGGACCGAGGACGCGTGGCTGGACAGCAACTGGGCATAGGCCACCACCCGTCGCAACGGCTCTTGCAGGTCGTGGGCGGCCACTTCTGCGATGCGTTCCAGGTCGACCACATAGCGGCGCAGACGATGACGGCTGGCCAGCAATTCGGCCTTCTTCACCGCCAGGTCGGCGGCGATGGCCTCCTGTGTCCGCACCATGCGATACAACACCATCAACGCCGCCCCCAAGGCCAGGGTGACGGCGCCGCCGATGGACAGATGCCAGGCCACCGAAGACTGAAACGGAGCCAGGATGTCGGCTTTGGATCGCCCCACCAACACCGACAAAGGCAAGGATGCCAAGGGACGGACGCTGACCAGACGCTCATGGCTGTCATACGGCCCATGGGTTTCCTGGGTGACCGACTGGCGGTTCAGCACCGCGTCACGCAACAAGCCGCCTTCCAGGCTTTGCCCCAAGAAATCGCCATTGCCATGGGACGCAACCCGGGCCACCCCGTCGGTGCCGACCACGGCGATGGCTCCATCAGCGCCGACGTCGATGGCGTTGTAGAACTCTCCCAGATAATTGGGGTCCAGCGAAATCACCAGCACGCCGGCGAAATGGCCGGCGCGGTCGTCCAGTCGGCGGGTCAGTTGGATCGACCACTTGCCGGAAGCCCGTCCCAAAACCGGCTTGCTGACGAACAATTGGTCGACACCGCCGTGGCGATGCACGCTGAAATGTTCGCGGTCGGACAAATCCATGCGCTTGAAGCCGGGCACGTTGCTGTCGGCCAGCCAGCCATCGGCGCCAATGCGGGCGATTTGCACCGAAACCCGCTTCAGGATGACGCTGTTGGCCACCGAGCGGTTCAGGTCGAAACCGTCCGGGTTCTGCTGGAACTCGGCCCGTAGGTACAACAAGGTCTGATCCAGGCCGGTGATGGTGCGCAGGATGTGTTCGTCGAAGGCCCGCGCCAGGTTGGCGGTGTCGGCGCCGGCGCTGGCCAGCACGCGACGATGTTCCGACGCCAGGCTGACGACGATGGCCAGCCACACGAACGCCAGCAGCAGGACGCCGAACAAGGCCACGGCACGGGCGGCCCGCACCTTCACCGGGCCATGCCCCAAGGAAGAGGACACGTTCACAGCCGCCCCACCGACACAAAGCTGGCCGTCGCCTTGGAGCGCGGTCCATGACCGCGAGCCAACGCCCATCCCTGTGCGGCGACGGCCGTCCCGATGACCGGAACAAGGGGATTATGATCGACGCGCCCCGACATCGTCAGGCTGGACCTCCGCATTTGGTGCTATAACTTATAACTGCCCCCTTTCAATGGAATATCGGGTGTGCTTGAATTCGTGTGAAACGCCGCATGAACGGGGTGTAAACACCCGAAGGGACATCCACTCTGTCCCGCAACCAGAGGAGAGACCAGGTGAACGGACCCGCCAAGGCCCATGTCCTGATCGTCGAGGACGAACCGGTCACCCGCGCCAAGCTTGCCGCCCATCTGGTTTCCGAGGGCTTCCAGGTCAGCGAGGCCGCCGACGCCCGCGACATGCGCACCATCGTGTCGCGCACCGTGCCCGATGTCGTCTTGCTGGATATCAACCTGCCCGACGAAAGCGGTCTGATCCTGGCCCGCGACCTGCGCGCCAAATCGTCGGTGGGCATCATCCTGGTCACCGCGCGGCAAGACGAAACCGACCGCATCGTCGGCCTGGAATTGGGCGCCGACGACTACATCACCAAGCCGTTCAACGCCCGTGAGTTGGCGGTCAGGGTGCGCAACCTGATCCGCCGCGTCGCCCCCAGCATGGCGGCCGAACGCCAAGCCAGCGGCGTCTACACCTTTTCCGGCTGGAAACTGGATTGCGACGCCCGCCAATTGATGTCGCCCATGGGGGAATCGGTGCGGCTGACGCGCGGCGAGTTCGACGTGCTGGCCGCCCTGGCCCGCAACGCCGGTCGGGCGCTGACCCGCGACCAGTTGCTGGACCTGACCCAGCATGACGGCGAAGCGGTGATCGACCGCACCATCGACGTCCTGGTCGGCCGCCTGCGTCGCAAGATCGAAGCCGACCCCAAGCACCCCGCCATCATCGTCACCGTTCACGGCATCGGCTATCGCCTCGCCGGTTCGTGATTCCGCTGCGCTGAGGCACGGCATCGGCTATCGCCTCGCCGGTTCCTGATCCCTCTGCGCTGGGGCACGGCATCGGCTATCGCCTCGCCGGTTCCTGATTCCGCTGCGCTGGGGCACGGCATCGGCTATCGCCTCGCCGGTTCCTGATTCCGCTGCGCTGGGGCACGGCATGGGATCGACCACGCTCAACCGTGCGCCATCTTCAACCGGCGCATCACGGTAAACCAGGCGAAAGGGGGCCGTCAGGCTGTTTCCGCGGCCTGTTAATTGTTCAGGATCGACCGGATCATCCCCAGCATGCGCTGGGCGGCGTGGGTGCATTCGCCACGCGCCGGACAGCCGCCGGACATGGCGCATTGCATCATTCCGCTGGCGATGGCGTGTCCGCAAGCCCATTCGCCGCGATCCACATGCGCCGCCGCCCGCTCGACCCGTGGCGGGTAGCATTGGCTGGCATTGCTGGGCGTGGCGGAAATCATGGTCCGGACACCATCTCGTTATGGAACAATTCCACATTGATGCTAACGCATTCCCCCCCGCGAAGGCAGTGATGGCCTGTACCAAGATGTGACGGCATATGGCGGCGCGGACACTTAACGGTGGTTGCCTGAATTCCACCAATCGTTATGATTGACCGACACATCTGGGGGGATACATGACCAAGCCGTTTCGTCTTGCCCTGGCCGTCCTGCTGGCCTTGTCGGTCAACGCCTGCGCCACCCGCACGCTCAGCACCACCGACAAGCTGAGCCGCGAGGTGGCCCAGCCGAAAATCCTGCTGATGCCGGCCGACATCGAGCTGTCGGAACTGACCGCTGGCGGCCTCACCGAACTGAACGCCGAATGGACCCTGACCGGTCAACGCAACCTGAAGACGGCGCTGAACGACCATCTGGCCAAGCTGAACGCCCGCTTCAGCGAATACCAGACACTGGCCCAGGACGACCCGCGCCACGACACCTTCCTGCAATTGCAGAAACTGCACGGGGTGACCGGTGTCAACATCCGCACCTACGCCTTCCCCCCCGCCCCCGGCCTGCCTGGCAAGGAGGGCAAGTTCAACTGGGCCCTGGGACCGGCGACCTCGATGCTGGCGGAAAGCACCGACGCCCAATACGCCTTGTTCGTGTGGCTGCGCGACAGCTATACGTCCTCGGGGCGACGCGCCATGCAGATCGCCGCCTCGCTGCTGTTCGGGGTCCAACTGCAAGGCGGGCAACAAATCGGCTACGCCTCGCTGGTGGATCTGAAGACCGGCGAAATCGTCTGGTTCAACCTTCTGGCCCGCGAATCGGGCGACCTGCGCGATCTGGCCTCGGCGCGGGAAAGCGTCGACACCTTGTTGACCGGGTTGCCGAAATGATCGCCCGTCCGTTTCTGTCCCTGGTCGCCGCCGCCTTGCTGGCCGGTTGCGTCACCCACGAAACCGGATCGGCCACCGGCATCGCCACCGTCAGCCCCGGCTACAAGCCCGACGTCAAGACCGACGAAGCCGGCATCTGGCTGACCGCCGACAAGGCCGAGGCGGAACTGCTTGATTCCGCCAACCGGGTGCGCGACCCGGCCATCAACGCCTTGGTGTCGGACATGGTGTGCAAGCTGGCGGCGGAACATTGCGGCGACCTGCGCCCCTATGTGGTGCGGCTGCCGCATTTCAACGCCACCGCCTCGCCCAACGGCAGCATTTCCATTTGGAGCGGCTTGCTGATCCGCGCCCGCACCGAATCGGAACTGGCCGCCGTCATCGGGCACGAGATCACCCATTACACCCGCCGTCATTCCCTGGCCCGAATCCGCAACGCCCGCGATAACACCGACGTGGCGGCCATCTTCACCTTGCTGGGGGCCGCCGCCGGCATGCCGCAGGTCGTCCAGCTGACCAACGTCATCGCCGTTGGCAACATCCAGGCGTTTTCCCGCGACAACGAACGCGAATCCGACGCGGAAGGCTTCAACCGCCTGGTCAAGGCCGGCTACGAGCCCGCCGCCGCCGCCGATGTGTGGAAGCGCATTCTGGACCTCAGGAAGGCCAAGCGCGAATTCGAATACGAAAGCTATGAGGACCGCAGCGTGCGGCTGTTCGTCGCCAGCCACCCCCCCACCGAAGAGCGCGAGAAAAGCTTGCGCGAACTGGCGGAAAAGGCGGCCAAGCCGACCACGCCGCCGCCGGACCGCCTGCGCCAGGCCCTGGCCGGCGTGCGCCTGGACTTCCTGCTGGACGAGGTCAAGCTGGGCCAGTTCCGCGAAAGCAAGGCGCTGTTCGAGTTGCTGCTGAAGGACGACCCGCTGCCCGGTCAGATTCATTACGCCCTGGGCGAGTTGTACCGCAAGCGGGCCAAGGAAGACGACGAGTTGGTGGCGCTTTCGCATTTCCACCAAGCCTGCGAGGCCGTCGGCGCCCCGCCCGAGGCATTCCGCATGGTCGGAACCATGCGCTGGCGCCGGGGCGAGACCGAACAAGCCAAGGAATATTTCCGCCGCTATCTGAACGCCGCGCCCAATGCCGGCGACCGCGACCTGATCACCCATTACCTGGGAAGCTGACCATGACCCGCCGCCTTTTGCCCCTGTTGCTGTTGATCGCCCTGTCCGCCTGCGAATCCTGGCAGAAGATTTCGCCCGGCGCCGTCAAGCTTTCGGACAAGGCCGAGGTCGTCACCAGCCAAACCTGGAGCGGCCAAGGCGACCGCGACGGCTTCGTCTGGACCCAGGACGGGCCGGGCATCGACACCTTCTTCTTCCATCTGGGGATCAAGGACGGCAAGACCCTGTTCGAATCCCAGGACGTGGAAAAGAACCACAATTTCATCCTGAAGCTGATGAACCGCCAACCGGACCAGATTTCCTTTCGCTTTTCCAAGACCATGACCGAATGGGAAATCGTCGAGTTCTTCACCACGTCGTGGGGCAAGCTGGCCGGCGACGTGCCGGTGAAGGTGGAAGCCATGGCGCCTTCCAGCCTGGACGGCCATCCCGGCATCCGCTTCCAATATTCCTACACCCCCAAGGATGAACTGCGCCGGCGCGGATTCGGTATCGCCGCCGTGGTGGACGACAAGCTGTATCTGGTTCACTATCTGGGCTCGGCGATCTACCACTTCGACAAGAACAAGGCCGAAGCGGAAAAAGTGATCGCCTCGTTGAAGATCAAGAAAGGTTGAGACGAAGCCCATGCATCGCCGTTCCCTGCTTGCCGGCCTGGCCGCCAGCGCGTTCGCCGCCCCCGCTTACGCCCAGTTCAACCTGGGCAACCTGATCCAGGGTGCCGCCAACGTGGTCAGCGCCTACACCTCGGGCGAGGCCGACGAAATCCAGATGGGTCAGACCTATTACAAGGATTATCTGGCCAAGTCGGGCGGCGCCTATCCCGACCGCAACGCCCAGGAAGCGCTCGGCAAGTTCGCCCAACCCATCCTGAAGGCCGCCGACCGCCAGAACCTGCCCTGGGAAGTCACCTTGGTGAAGTCCGACCAGGTCAACGCCTGGGCCCTGCCCGGCGGCAAGCTGGCCATCAATTCCGCCCTGGTGCGTCACTGCCGCACCCCGGACGAACTGGCCTCGGTCATCGCCCACGAGGTCGGCCACGCCGACCTGGGACACGGCCTGTCGCAGGTTCGCAACCAATCCTTGCTGCAAGGGGCCGGCACCATCGGCAAGGAAGCGCTCAGCGCTTGGATGGGCGGCGCCGGCGCCATCGGCGCCCAGGTGCTGACCGCGCTGGAAGGCCCGCTTTACACCTTGATCCTGTCGGGCTATTCCCGCGACAACGAATTCGAAGCCGATTCCCACATCCTGAAGATTTTCGAACGCACCGGCTACGATCCGGACAAGGCCGACGACTTCTTCCACACCCTGATCAAGCTGCACCCGGAATCGGACACCAGCACCACC
>JAIWOG010000286.1 GCA_020217035.1 Magnetospirillum sp.
TCGCTGTTTTCCACCCATCCGGGGACCCGCGAACGCATCGCCCGCATCGAAACCGCCGCCGCCAAGACGTCGCGCGGCAGCGGCGCCCAAACCTCGGGCTGGAACGACCTGAAGGCCATCTTGCCCAGTCCGGCCGCCTAAACAAAAAGGGGGGCGCGTGCCCCCCTTTCGCTTGGTTTACGACTTGGCTCAGTTGAAGGCGCAGCCGGGCTTGATGCCCGCCTTCTTCAACATGATGGCCAGCGGGCAGAAACCGGTGAAGGCCGCCTGGAACATGTTCAGGCCGACGAAGGCGGTCAGGAACAGCCAGTTGACCGAATGCACCTGCGACAGACCCAGGCTGGCCAGGATGACGAATCCGGCGAAGGCAAAAACGACACGATCGATGGACATGGAAGGTATTCCTTGTAAGGGGAGCGAACGGGATCACACTGCCTTGTAAATTAGTTTAGCCTAATATATACGTCAAGGTTCAGGTTTCACGGAGATCCCCCATGTCCTTGTCCGCCATTCGCCTGTCTTGTTCGCTGATCCTGGCCGCACTCCCCGCCTTCGCCGGCGAGATGGTGGTGAAGACCCGGGAAGTGGAAGACTTGAAGGCGGTGTTCGCCACGGTGGAAAGCGTCGACCAGGTGCTGGCCCGCGCCCGCATCCCCGGCACCGTGTCGGGACTTCTGGTGGACGAAGGCAGCCGGGTCGAGGCTGGCGAGCGCATCGCCACCATCGGCGACCCCAAGCTGGCTTTGGCGACGGCCGGCATCGACGCCCGGCTGAAGGCCGCCGAAGCCGAACGCGACCTGGCGGAAATCGAGTTCCGTCGCTCGCAAGACTTGCTGGCCAAGGGGGCGGCCACCCAGGCCCGCGTCGACAACGCCCGCACCCGCCTGGACGTGGCGGTGCGCAATATCGCCGCCATCCGCGCCGAAAAGCAGGTCAGCGCCGAACGCAGCGGCGAAGGCGCGGTGCTGGCCCCCACCGCCGGTGTGGTGCTGAAAGTGCCGGTAACGCAAGGCAGCGTCATCATGGCCGGCGAGACGGTGGCGGTGATCGCCGCCGAGAACTACATCCTGCGCATGGCGCTGCCGGAACGCCACGCCCGCTTCCTGAAGGTGGGCGACAAGGTGCTTGTGGGACCGCGTTCCCTGCTGGCCGGCGACGCCCCGCCGCGCCAGGGCAACGTGCGCCAAGTCTATCCGCAGATCGAGGACGGGCGGGTGATGGCCGACGTGGCGGTGGAAGGCTTGGGCGACTTCTTCGTGGCCGAACGGGTGCCGGTGCATGTGGCCACCGGAAAACGGCCGACCATCGTCATCCCACGCGAAGCGGTCAGCCGCCGTTTCGGCCTTGATTACGTGACGGTCAAGGATTCGGGGCCGGTGGTGGTGCAATTGGGCCAGGCGGTGGACGACAGCGTCGAGGTGCTGTCCGGCCTGCGCGACGGCGACGTGGTGACGTGGTGAGCGCCATGAAACTGGGACTTTCGGGCGCCATCGCCAAGCATTTCATCAAGTCGCCGCTGACGCCGTTGCTGCTGCTGGCGTCGCTGGCGGTGGGTTTCATCGCGCTTTCCGCCTTGCCGCGCGAGGAAGAACCGCAAATCAGCGTGCCCATGGTCGACATCATGGTGTCCGCCAACGGCCTGAAGGCGGTTGACGCCGTCGAGTTGGTGACCAAGCCGTTGGAAGACATCGTCAAGGGCATCGACGCGGTCGAGCACGTCTATTCCAACACCTATGACGACCAAGTGGTGGTCACCGCCCGCTTCGACGTCGGCACCTCGGAAGACGCGGCCATCCTGCGCGTGCATGAACAGGTGCGCGCCAACATCCACGCCCTGCCCATCGGCATCCCCGAACCGCTGATCGTCGGACGCGGCATCAACGACGTCGCCATCCTGGTCCTCACCCTGGCCCCCAAGCCCGAGGCCGCCGAGCGCTGGAACGACAACGCCCTTTACAACCTGGCCGAGGAACTGCGCCACGAATTGGTCAAGGTGGACAATGTCGGCCAAAGCGACATCGTCGGCGGCGCCAAGGACCAGATCCGGGTCGAGCCCGATCCGGAAGCCTTGGCGCTTTACGGCATCACCTTGAACCAGTTGGTGGACAAGGTCGAAAACGCCAACCGGTCGTTCATGGTCGGCGCCGTGCGCGAAGCCGGGCGCCATCTGCCGGTGGTGGGCGGCCAGACGCTGAACGGCGTTCCCGACATCGGCAACCTGCTGTTGGCCAGCCATGACGGCCGCCCGGTCTATGTGAAGGACGTGGCCACGGTGGTTCCCGGCGGCGCCGAACCGGAAGCCCGCGCCTGGCACATCGAAAACGGCCAGGCGGTTCCCGCCGTCAGCCTGTCCATGGCCAAGCGGGCCGGCGCCAACGCCGTGTTGGTGGCCGAGGACATCCTGACCCGCCTGGATCAGGTCAAGGGCCGGCTGATCCCCGACACCGTGTCGGTGACGGTGACCCGCAATTATGGGGAAACCGCGTCCGACAAGGCCGACGAATTGCTGTTCCATCTGGCCCTGGCGACCATATCCATCGTCATCTTGATCACCTGGGCCTTGGGCTGGCGCGAAGGACTGGTGGTGGCTTTGGTGGTGCCCACCACCATCTTGCTGACTTTGTTCGCCAGCCATCTGATGGGCTACACCATCAACCGCGTCAGCCTGTTCGCCCTGATCTTCTCTATTGGCATCCTGGTGGACGACGCCATCGTCGTGGTGGAAAACATCGTCCGGCGCTGGCAGATGGACAAGACTTCCGACCGCACCGAGGTGGCGGTGTGGGCGGTGGCGGAGGTGGGCAACCCCACCATCGTCGCCACCCTGACCATCGTCGCGGCGCTTTTGCCGATGATGTTCGTGTCGGGCCTGATGGGCCCCTACATGAGCCCGATCCCGGCCAACGCGTCGTCGGCGATGATGTTCTCGTTCTTCGTCGCCGTCATCATCACGCCGTGGCTGTTGGTGAAGATCGCCGGCCGTTCGCGCCAGGGCGCGGTCGAACATCACGGCCACGCCGACCGTTTGGGCGACATCTACCGCCGCTTCGCCCGTCCGCTGCTGGTGGGCCGCGCACCGTCCAAGAAGCTGTTGCTGGGCGTCACCATCGCCACCTTCGCCGCCATGTCCATGTTCGGCTTCAAGGCGGTGACGGTGAAGTTGCTGCCGTTCGACAACAAGTCGGAAATCCAGGTGGTGGTCGACCTGCCGGAAGGCTCGACCCTGGAAGACACCGAGCGGGTGCTGATGAATGCCGCCAAGCGCCTGTCCGACCTGCCGGAACTGACCAGCATCCAGGCCCATGCGGGTACCGCCGCGCCGTTCAACTTCAACGGTCTGGTGCGCCATTATTACCTGCGGTCCAGCCCGGAAATGGGCGATCTGCAACTGAACCTGACGTCGCGCCACGACCGGTCGCGCCCCAGCCACGACATCGCTTTGGACGTGCGTCAGCGTCTGGCCGGGGTGGCCAAGCCCGACGGCACCGCCATCCGTGTGGTCGAGGTGCCGCCCGGCCCGCCGGTGATGTCCACCCTGCTGGCGGAAATCTATGGCCCCGACGCCGAAACCCGCCGCCAGACAGCGCAACAGGTGCGCGACGCCTTCGCCAAGGTGGACTTCGTCGTCGACATCGACGACACGCTTTCCCATCCCTGGCAGCGGCTGCGGGTCAGCATCGACCAGGAACGGCTGGAATTCTTCGGCGTCGAGCAACAGGCGGTCTACGACACCATCCAGGCGCTGATGGGCGGCGTGCGCGTCGGCTATTCCCATCGCGGCCAGGGCGCCAACCCCAAGGAAATCGTCATCGCCCTGGCCAAGGCCGACAAGCATCCCGGCGAGTTGCTGGCCACCACCCCGGTGCCGTCGGTTCGGGGCGTGGTCGAACTGGGCGACGTGGTCAACGTCAGTTACGAACCGGCCAGCGCCCCCATCTTCCGCCGCGACGGACGGTTCGCCGAAATGGTCCAGGCCGAACTGGCCGGACGCTACGAAGCCCCCATCTACGGCATGTTCGCGGTGGAAGACCACCTGCCCGAAACCATCGGCGTCAAGTATCACGGCCAGCCGTTGGACGAGACCACGCCGACCCTGTTGTGGGACGGTGAATGGGAAATCACCTATGTGACGTTCCGCGACATGGGGGCCGCCTTCGGCGTCGCCATCATCGGCATCTATCTGCTGGTGGTCGCCCAGTTCGGCAGCTTCCGCCTGCCGCTGGTGATCCTGGTGCCGGTGCCCTTGACCCTGATCGGCATCGTCATCGGCCACATGCTGTTCGCCGCCCCCTTCACCGCCACATCCATGATCGGCTTCATCGCCTTGGCCGGCATCATCGTGCGCAATTCCATCCTTTTGGTCGATTTCATCCGCCATCGGCTGGGCGAAGGCGCCTCTATCCGCCAAGCCGTGCTGGATTCGGGGGCGACCCGTTTCAAGCCCATCGTGTTAACGGCTGCGGCGGCGATGATCGGCGCCGCCTTCATCCTGGCCGATCCCATCTTCCAGGGTCTGGCCATCAGCCTGGTCTTCGGCTTGGCGTCGTCCACCGCGCTGACGCTTCTGGTCATCCCGGCGCTTTACGTTTGGCTGCGCGACGACGGGCGGGAATTGGGGGATTAGTCCCGACCGATGACCAGCTTGCGCCCGGGCTGGGCGGGACAATATTTGTCGCCCACACCCTTGACGGTCAGGCTGGCCGAGAACATGCGCGGGTCGCAGGAATTGTCGGCGAACATGTCGTAATGGCACGGAATGGCCAGGCGGGGGTTGACCCGCTTGGCCAGTTCGGCGGCGTCCCAGTGCGACAGATTGGCGTAACCGCCATTGATCGGACAGGCCATGGCGTCAGGTTGATGCATTGCCCCCGATTCGGCCAGAAGGTCACACCAGGCGGTGTCGCCGGTAATCCAGAATTTCGGCCCGTCATCCACTTCGACGACAAAGCCCATATGGGTCAGGTCCGAGGTGTCGGTGGGCAGCGCGAAAGTCCCATGCAGGCGGATATCGCCCAATTCCACCACGTCGCCGGGCCAGGTGGTGCGACATTGGTCGGCGCTGGCCCCGGCCTGGGCGAAGACGGCTTGCGTCTGCGCCGGCCCCAGGAACTGACCGATCCGCCCCGCCTGACAGGCCGGGCACAAGCTGGCGGGATCGGCATGGTCCTTGTGCGAATGGGTGCAGGCCAACAGATCGGCCCGCAGGTGTTCGGGGGCGATCAGCACCGGCACCTGACGGCGCAAATCCAGCCCGCGCCGCGACGGATGGCAAGAATCGGTCAAATAGGGATCGACCACCAAAATGCGGCCAGCAGGGGATTTGACCACCCAGCCGTTCTGGCCCAGGAACCACACCGCCATGGTCTTGCGGTCTGGGGTGGTGGCGTCGATTTCGTCTAGCAAAGTCATGGCGCCAAGGTGCCGCATGCGCGTCGCCCACGCAAGAGCAGGTGACAGAAACCCTGCCGCGCCGTAAGAAGTGGACATGGAAGACATCGCGATCATCGGCGCCGGGCCGGCCGGATTGATGGCGGCCCAGGCGGCGGCGGAAGCCGGCTGCCGGGTGGCGCTGTACGATTCCCTGCCCCAGCCCGCCCGCAAGTTCCTGCGGGCCGGCATCGGCGGCTTGAACCTGACCCATTCCGAACCGTTCGAGTCTTTTCTGGGCCGCTTCGGCGATGCCGCCCCCATCCTGGACCCCCTGCTGCGCGCTTTCGCCCCGGATCGGGTGCGGCAATGGGCCGCCGAACTGGGCTCGGAAACCTTCGTCGGCTCGTCGGGCCGGGTGTTCCCCACCGACTTCAAGGCCGCGCCTTTGCTGCGTTCCTGGCTGCGGCATCTGGACAAGCTGGGGGTGCGCTTTCATCCCCGCCATCGCTGGTTGGGCTGGAACGACCAGGGCGGTTTGCGTTTCGCCACCCCGGATGGCGAAAACACCGTCACCGCCCGCGCCACCATCTTGGCCTTGGGCGGCGCATCCTGGCCCAAACTGGGCTCGGACGGCACTTGGATCGCTTTTTTCCCGCCCCTGTCCCTGGCGCCATTCCGCCCGACCAATTGCGGCTTCGAGGTGGATTGGAGCCCCCATTTCCGCGACCGCTTCGCCGGCACCCCGGTCAAGGCGGTGGGCTTGGCCTTTGGCGAGCGCCGTTTCAAGGGCGAATTCGTCGTCACCCGCCATGGAATCGAAGGCAGCGCCATCTATGCCCTGTCAGCCCCCTTGCGCGACGCCATCGAAGCCGATGGCCAAGCCATCTTGCATCTGGACCTGAAGCCCGACTGGGACACCGAGAAACTGGCCGCCGCCCTGGCCAAACCACGCGGCAGCCGCAGCGTTTCCAACCATCTGGAACGCCAAATCGGGATCAAGGGCGTCCTGGCCGGACTGGCCCGCGAAGGGCTGCTCGCCGAAGACATGCTGAAAGCCCAGGCGTTGAAAGCGGTGCCGGTGCGGCTGACACGCCCCCGCCCGCTAGCGGAAGCCATCAGCACTGCGGGAGGTTTACGTTTTGATGCGCTCACCCCCGACTTGATGCTGAAAGACCGCCCCGGCGCCTTCGTCGCCGGCGAAATGCTGGATTGGGAAGCCCCCACCGGCGGCTATCTGCTGACGGCCTGCTTCGCCACCGGCTGGGCGGCGGGCCAAGCCGCCGCCAACTGGATTTAATAGACGCCCTTATCGTTCAAGAACCGGGTATAGCCCTTGTCCTCGACGACGATGTGGCCGACCAGCCAATCCTGCAAGAAGGCCAGGAAATCGATCTGGGTGGGCTCGACGCTGTCCTTGAAGGTCTGGCGCATCACCTGCAACTGCTCGGACAACAGCGCGTGATGGGCGCGGTGCGCTTCGGTTTCCGGATAGGCGTGGCGCAGCATCAGCGCCTCTTCCTCGCCGAAATGGTAATGGGCGTATTCGGCCATGGCGTCGAACAAGGGCACGATTTCCGGGCCGCTGATGCCGGCCTTGATGGCGTCCAGGATGGCATTGGCCTGTTCGAACATGCGGCGGTGCTGGGTGTCCAAACGCAGCACGTCGACGCGGTACTCCTCGCGCCAATGCAGACGGCCGCCATTGGTGCCGTGCTCGCTTTCGAAGATGGATGTCATGCGGCGGCCCGCCGTTTCGAACAGCTTCCAGCGCACCGAGGGGATGCCGGCCAAAAGCCCGGCGGGAACCAGGAACACCTCGGTGGCGGTCAACGCCTTCAGGCGGAACATGGACGGTGTCCAGAAGATGGACAATTCCTCGCCGAAGAAGTCGCCGAAGCGCAGCACTTCCACCTGTTGCTCGCCCAAATAGCGGCCCACTTGGCCGGTGACCACAAGGGCCACCGATTCGGGGCCGATGTCGATGGTCTCGCCCTCGGGGATACGCGACAGCGTCATCTCCTTGGCGATGCGGTTCAGCGTGCGGGTGGACACCACCTCGCCGAACAGCCAGGTGCGTTGCAGGAACTGGCGGTTCTCGAAGATGCGGGTAATCGACGCCGACAGGTCGTTGCGGCGGACGAAATCCTGGTACAGGCTGGACGGAATGCGCAGCGCCTTGACGAAGCCGATGGCGCGGTAGGTTTCGGTCACCGGGGCCTCGAACAGCGCGAACAACTCGCCGATCATGGCGCCGGCCGACAGCACCGACCGGGCGCCGCCGTCGATGTGCAGGGCCTCGATGCTGCCCGACAGCAGAAGATAGATGTTTTCGGTGGGCCGGCGTTCCTTGACCAGGATGGTGCCGGGATTGAAGGTGCTGACCGGGTTGTTCAGCAGCACCCGCAATTGGTGGTGGGCGATGTCGGGGAAATAGGCCTGCAACAACTCGAAGGCCGAGCGCCAGATGAAGTCGTGGTTGGACGGGATCAGCACATCGACGTTGCCGAACGACGCGGTGGAACCGATGGCCTTTTGCGCCAGGGTGTGCTTGCCCGAAGTGTGGGCCAGGATCAGCCGTCCCGAGCGGTCGTCGCGGAAGTCGTAGGCGTCGCCATGGATCATGCCGCCGCCCACGTCCACCTTCTTGATGTTGGCGGGAAGCGCATAGGACGCCGCCACCGCCTGATACATGGCTTTCGAGATTCCCGGCTCCTCGGCGTCGTCGGTGACGAAGCCACGCAGCACTTCCAGGCGGCAGATGTCGGCCCAGTGGGCATAGGACCGATAGCCGTCTTCCCAGGGTGCGCGGAACATGAACAAGGTGGTTTCCACCGGATGGGGGGAAAACAACGGCCGCACTTCCAGGCCGTCGATCTCGTTCCATTCGCCTTCCACCAGATCGTGGCATTCGAAGTAATCGGCGAAGGCCGAAGGCTCGATGGACAGCAGGGCCGCCATCTTGCGGGCCACCGAGGCGCGGACCAGCGGCGTGGCGAAATACTTGATGCGATGGTCGGCGCGGATCAGCGTGGTCAGGCCGGAAAAGTGGTCGTCGTGGGAATGGGTATGGAAGATGCCGTCGATCTCGTTCACGCCGATGCCCAGGGCATCCAGGGTGAACAGGATGTTGGGTCCGGCGTCGATCAGGTAGACGCGGCCCTGGAACATCAGGATGGCGCCCATGCTGGGGCGGTTGATGTCCCAACCGTCGCCCTCGCCGGAATGCACCACCGAGAAGTAATCCCGCTGCATGTTGTAGAAGCCCAGCGGATACGGGCATTCGTAGGTTTCGAACGGCGGCAGCGTCAGGTCGACGGTGACGCATTCGCCGCCGTGGCAAATCTCGAAGGTGTTCAAGCGCACCCGACGGATGGTGACGCCGTCCCTGATTTCGACCGGTTCGTTGTCGATATTCAGGGTATCAAGCAATTCCTGGGGGTGGCGGATGCGGCCGAAGGCGAATTTCAGCTTCATCCGCATCAGGTCCTTGGCCTGCTGCGGGGTGGCGCCGGCTTCGACCAGTTCCTCTTCGTTGATCAGGCCGTAATTGCCGCGATAGATGTATTGCAGTTGGGCGCGGACCTGCTCGGCCGAACCGATCAGTAACGGCTTGGCCCCGGTGTTGCCGGGATGGTCGGGAATGATCATGCCCTGGCGGTACAGCATCTGCAGCACCGGGAACTCGCCCAGATTGCTGAAGGTACCGTTCTGAACCATGACGTCGGACAACAGGATGGCGTTCGGTCCGGTCTCGTAGGTGACGCCGTCGCGCTCGACCGTCGAGATCAAGCCGCGCTTCATCAGATGCTTCACCACGTCGGCTGGACAGCCGCACAAAATCCTGAGATTGGCTTTGGCGATTTCAACCCACCAGACACCGGTGGTCACCTCGGCCTTTTCAATAGAACCCATTCATCGTCCCCACTCGTACCCCAACCCTATGCTAGGACGGACTGGCGCCCACTTCAACCCGCTGCTTGTGACGTTAAGAGTCGGAAAACCAACATGATTGTTGCAGCTTTTCCTTGACCCTGCGAACGGGAATCACTATACCACAACCAGTCCTTATACTTTATGGTAAGTCCACACCCCCATGGCTACCACCCCCGCTGACCACGTCATCCGTCTTCTGGCCCTTGGCGCCCTTTATGGGGCCGCGATCGCCATCGCCGTGGTGTTTTCCCCGGCCAACGGCTTCCTGCCGCCGGAAAAGCTGAACAACCTGATCGGCATGAACAGCCAAGCCCCGGTCAGGCTTCCCCGGTAAGCGCCGCCAAGCCGGCGAAGGCCGGCTCGGGATGGATGACCAGCCAGGTGGGAATAGCGGACAGATAACCGGCGAACCGTCCCTTGGCTTCGAAACGTCGGCGGAAGTCCGAGGCGAAAAACGCCTGGGCCATGCGCGGCAGGATGCCGCCGGCCACATAGACACCGCCCCGCGCCCCCAAGCTCAGCGCCAGGTTGCCCGCCACCGTGCCCAGCATGGCGAAGAACAGGGTCAACGCCTGCCGACACAGCGGGCACGACCCGTCCAAACCGTGGCTGGACACCGCCTCGGCGGTGGAATAGGACGCAGGCTGCCCCTGCACCGCCGCCACCGCTTCGTACAAGTTCAGCAAGCCCGGCCCCGACAGCACCCGTTCGGCGGACACATGACCGAAACGGCGCCGCAGATGGGCCAGCACCTGGGCCTCGGTGTCGTCGGTGGCGGCCATCGTGACGTGCCCACCCTCGGTGGAAAGCGCGATCCAGCGTCCCAAGGAATCGGCCACCAGCCCCGACACCCCCAAACCGGTCCCCGGCCCCAGTACGGCGATGGGGGCGCCCGCCACCGGCTCGGCGCCACCCAGTTTCATCAGATGGTTGGCCGCCAAGTGGGGCACCGACAGGGCCGTGGCGGTGAAATCGTTGACCACCTTCAACTCGGACAAGCCCAATTGCCGCTGCACATGATGGGCGGAAAAACGCCAGGATGAATTGGTCATCTCGATCATGTCGCCGGTCACCGGCGAAGCGACGGCGAAGGCGCCACGCACCGGCCTGGCACCGCCGTTCGCTGCCAGGAACGCCTTGGCGGCATCGTCGGGACCGGCGAAGTCGGCGCATTGCATGACCATGTCGGGACCGATGGCGCCCGTTTCGTCCACCAGGGCGAAGCGGACGTTGGTGCCGCCCATGTCGGCGATCAGCGACAGCGGACGGACGGTCATGGGGTCACCATGCCGTCGTAGAGCTGCCCATAACGCACGGCCGAGCGGGACCAACTGAAATCCTGAGCCATGCCGGTGGTTTGGATGCGCTGCCATTGGTCCTTGTTGGCGAAGCTGGCGATGGCGCGTTCGACGCACCATTGGAAGGCGCCGGCATTGGCGTGCTCGAAGACGAAACCGGTTCCGGTGCCGCTCATCAGCCCATCATAGCTGCAATCCATCACCGTGTCGGCCAGACCGCCAGTGGCGTGGACCACCGGAACCGTGCCATAGCGCATGGCGTAGAACTGGGTCAGGCCGCAAGGTTCGAAACGCGACGGCATCAGCAGCATGTCGCCACCGCCCAACAGACGGTGGGCCAGTTCCTCGGAATAGCCGATGGTGACCGCGACGCGGCGCGGCGAGCCGTGAGCCGCCAGTTGGAAACCTTGTTCCAGGGCACGGTCACCCGCCCCCAGAACCGCCAGTTGCGCCCCCTGGCGCAGCAACGCCGGCAGGGTGGACAACACCATGTCCATGCCCTTCTGGTCGGCCAGACGGCTGATGATGACCATCAACGGCGCCTGCGAATCCGTTTCCAGACCCAAGGATTGCTGCAACGCCGCCTTGTTGGCGGCCTTGCCCGCGACGTAATCGGCGACGCCATAGGTCTTGGCCAGCAAGGAATCGTCGGACGGGTTCCACACCCGGTAATCGGCGCCGTTCAGGATGCCCGCCAGATCGGCGGCCCGCCAGGACAGCACGCCTTCCATGCCGCAGCCGAAGGCCGACGACTGGATTTCGCGGGCATAACGCGGGCTGACGGTGGTCAGCTTGTCGGCATAGACCAGGCCGGATTTCAGGAACGACACGTCACCCCAATATTCCAATCCGTCCATGGTGAACATCGACCACGGCAGGCCCAGTCTTTCCAGGGTTTCGGCGGGGAATTGGCCCTGATAGGCGATGTTGTGGATGGTGAACACCGTCGCCGGGGGTTTTTCCACCGCCCACGCCTTCAGATAGGCGGGGGCCAGACCGGTCTGCCAGTCGTGGCAATGCAGGACTTGCGGCCGCCACTTGACCGGCGAGTCGTCGGTGCACAAACGTGCCGCCACCCACGACAGCAACCCGAAACGCAGCGGATTGTCGGCATAATCCAGCCCGTTCTCGTCCACATAGGGACCACCGACACGGTCATAAAGCGCCGGACAATCCAACAGCCACACCGGCACACCGGAACCGGGCAGCTTGGCCGATATCAGCTTGGCCTCGCCGCCGACGCCCAGCGGGTCGCCGAAACTGGCGACCTGACGCTTGCCCTCGGCCTTGGCCAGGGCCTGCGGATAGCCCGGCAGCAGCACCCGCACCTCGTGCCCGGCTTCGATCAGCGCCGCTGGCAGCGCCCCCGCCACATCGGCCAGGCCGCCGGTTTTGACCAACGGGAACACTTCGGACGCGGCGAACAGGATACGCATGGACGGGGCCTTCCTTGCTTGCTGGCGGCTTTGTCCAAAGCCTAACCCATGCGGGCGACGCGGGAAAGCCGCAACCGGCAAAGACCTGTCGCCGCCCCGGCGCGGTTGCCGCCGGACGCAATCTGTGGCACCGTCCGCCTGTCTTGCCTTGGGGGGGCATCACCCATAACCCGGGAGGGAGGAGATGAGCGTGTCGCAGGATGGACAGCCCATGGATCTGGAAGTCAACCTTCGCCTGCGCCGCACGCTGGCGCTGGTGCTGGCCGGAGGCCGCGGCTCGCGCTTGAAGGCCCTGACCGACTGGCACGCCAAGCCCGCCGTACCGTTTGCCGGCAAGTTCCGCATCGTCGATTTCGCGCTGTCCAACTGCATCAATTCCGGCATCCGCCGCATCGGCGTGCTGACCCAGTACAAGGCGCACAGCCTGATCCAGCACATCCAGCGCGGCTGGGGCTTCCTGCGCGGCGAGTT
>JAIWOG010000287.1 GCA_020217035.1 Magnetospirillum sp.
CCGCCGCCGCCGCCGCCGAACCCCGCCAGGGTCCGCGCATGACCGCGCCGCCGCCGGCCAAGCTGGCCCCCATGCCGGGCCGTCCCGTCGCCCCCACCACGGCGGAAGAGGACGAGGAAGAGCGCGCCAAGAAGAAGGCGGCGTTGCACAAGACCCCGCCGGTCAAGCGTGTCGATCAGCGTCGCCGTACCGGCAAGCTGACCATCACCGACGCCCTGTCCGACGAGGATCGCGGTGAACGCGGCCGTTCGCTGGCCGCCGTCAAGCGCGCCCGTGAACGCGAACGTCAGAAGATGATGCAGAAGGGCGCCGAGAAGGTGGTCCGCGACGTCATCATCCCGGAGACCATCACCGTCCAGGAACTGGCCAACCGCATGGCGGCGCGTGGCGGCGACGTCATCAAGTCGCTGATGCGCATGGGCGTGATGGCCACCATCAACCAGACCATCGACCCCGACACCGCCGAGTTGGTGGTCGCCGAGTTCGGCCACAACGTCAAGCGCGTCTCGGAAGCCGACGTGCTGGTGGGCCTGGAAGGCGAGGTTGACGAGGAGGACGTGCTGATCAGCCGTCCCCCGGTGGTCACCATCATGGGCCACGTCGACCACGGCAAGACCTCGCTGTTGGACGCTTTGCGCGCCACCGACGTGGTGTCCGGCGAAGCCGGCGGCATCACCCAGCATATCGGCGCCTATCAGGTCACCATGAATACCGGCGCCAAGATCACCTTCATCGACACCCCGGGTCACGAGGCGTTCACCGCCATGCGTGCCCGTGGCGCCAAGGTCACCGACATCGTGGTGCTGGTGGTCGCCGCCGATGACGGCATCATGCCGCAGACGGTGGAAGCCATCCGCCACGCCAAGGCGGCCGGCGTGCCGATCATCGTCGCCATCAACAAGATCGACAAGCCGGAAGCCAACCCGCAGCGTGTCCGCCAGGAATTGCTGCAGCACGATCTGGTCACCGAAGATCTGGGCGGCGACGTGCTGACGGTCGAAGTGTCGGCCAAGAAGCGCATGAACCTGGAAAAGCTGGAAGAAACCATCCTGCTGCAGGCGGAAATCCTGGACCTCAAGGCCAATCCCAACCGCGCCGCCCAAGGCACGGTGGTGGAAGCCAAGATGGAAAAGGGCCGCGGCCCGGTGGCCACCGTGCTGGTGCAAAAAGGCACGTTGCGTGTCGGCGACGTGTTCGTCGCCGGTGCCGAATCGGGCAAGGTTCGCGCCCTGATCGACGACAAGGGCAACCGCCTGGAAGAAGCCGGCCCCTCGACCCCGGTGGAAGTGCTGGGCCTGGACGGTGTGCCGTCGGCCGGTGACGACATCGTGGCGGTGGAAGACGAAGCCCGCGCCCGCGAGATTTCCGGCTATCGTCAGCGTGTCGAACGCGAAGCCCGCGCCAAGGCCGGCGCCCGCGGCACCCTGGAACAGATGTTCTCGGCCATCAAGGCGGGTGAAGCCAAGGAACTGCCGGTGGTCATCAAGGGCGACGTGCAGGGTTCGGTGGAAGCCATCATCGGCGCCCTGGAAAAGATCGGCAACGAAAGCGTCAAGGTGCGCGTGCTGCACGCCGCCGTCGGTGCGCTTAACGAATCCGACATCACCCTGGCCAAGGCTTCGGGCGGTCTGTTGATCGGCTTCAACGTCCGCGCCAACCCGCAGGCCCGCGACATGGCGCGGCGCGACAACGTCGACATCCGCTACTACAGCATCATTTACGACGTCACCGACGACGTGAAGAAGATGCTGTCGGGCATGCTGTCGCCGACGCTCAAGGAAAACTTCCTGGGCTACGCGTCCATCCGCGAAGTCTTCAACATCACCAAGGTCGGCAAGGTCGCTGGCTGCATGATCACCGAAGGCACCGTCAAGCGCGGCGCCGGCGTCCGCCTGCTGCGCGACAACGTGGTCATCCACGAAGGCAGCCTGGCGCAGTTGAAGCGATTCAAGGACGACGTCAAGGAAGTCCGCGAAGGCTATGAATGCGGCATGTCGTTCACCAATTACGAAGATATTCGTGTCGGTGACGTCATCGAATGCTTCGAGATCGAGGAAGTGGCCGGCGTCCTGTAAGGGACCCGGTCACCGCCTGCGGAGGACAAAGCCATGCCCAGAGGCCATAAAGCACCCTCGCAGCGTCAGCTGCGGGTGGGCGAGGAATTGCGTCACATCATCGCGGCCATCATCGAGCGTGGCGACATCCGCGACCCCGATCTGGCCGGTCGCGCCATCACCGTGACCGAGGTCCGGGTCAGTCCCGATCTGAAGAACGCCACCATCTTCGTCGTCCCCCTGGGCGGCGGCGAAGTGGGGCCGATCTTGAAGGGGCTGAAGCGGGCGCGGCCCTACCTGCGGCACGAAGTGGCCCGGCAGGTGGATTTGCGGGTCGTCCCCGACCTGTTCTTCGAAGCCGACACCAGCTTCGACGAAGCCAGCAAGATCGAATCCCTGCTGCGTTCGCCCGAGGTCGCCCGCGACCTGGGGGCCAATGACGACATGGTGCGTCCCGGCGTTTTCGCCGACGGCGAAGACGACGGCGAGTGACGCCGTTTGGCCCGTAAGCGCAAAGGCATCACCATCGACGGCTGGTTGGCCATCGACAAGCCGGTGGGCGTCGGCTCCACCAACGTCGTCGCCATGGTGCGTCGCACGCTGAACGCCGCCAAGGTCGGCCATGGTGGCACCTTGGACCCGTTGGCCAGTGGCATCCTGCCCATCGCGCTTGGGGAAGCCACCAAGACCGTGCAATGGGTGATGGACGGGGCCAAGACCTATCGTTTTACCGTCAAATTCGGCGAGGCGCGGACCACCGACGACCTGGAAGGCGAGGTTTGCGCCACGTCCGATGTGCGCCCCGATTCCGCTGCCATCGGCGCCGTCCTGCCGCGTTTCACCGGCGCCATTTCCCAGGTTCCGCCCATCTATTCCGCCATCAAGGTGGACGGCGAGCGGGCCTATGACCTGGCCCGCGCCGGCGAGCAGGTGGAGCTGAAGGCCCGCACGGTGATGATCCATCGCCTGGACTTGCTGTCCATGCCCGATGCCGACCATGCCGAGTTCGAGGTGTTGTGCGGCAAGGGCACCTATGTGCGGTCCTTGGCCCGCGACATCTCCCACGCCTTGGGCACGGTCGGCCATGTGACGTTTTTACGACGTGTCGCCTGTGGCCGTTTCACCCTGGAAAACGCGATTTCCCTGGACAATTTCATGAGTCTCGGGCACGTTGCCGCCCTTCGGGCTTATCTGCTTCCGATCGAGACCGCGCTGGACGACATCCCGGCGCTGGCCCTGACGGCGGCGGAGGCTCGGCGCCTTCAATGCGGCCAAGTCCTCTCGGTGTCCCGATTGGCAGGCCGCGGCCAGGTGCCGGACGACGCCTCGGACCTGGTGGTCCGGGCCATGGACGGCTCCCGGTTGGTGGCGCTGGCGTGCGTCGACCGCGATGAAATTCGCTCGGTGCGCGTTCTCAATCTCCAACCCAACACTTTAGGAGAAGACGATGTCGATTACCCCTGAGCGTACCCAGGAACTGATCAAGGAATTCGGCACCAAGCCGGGCGACACCGGTTCGCCGGAAGTCCAGGTTGCCATCCTGTCCGAACGTATCCGCAACCTGACCGAGCACATGAAGTCGCACAAGAAGGACTTCCACTCGCGTCGTGGCCTGCTGATCATGGTCGGCCAGCGCCGCCGCATGCTGGACTATGTGAAGAGCGTGAATGTCGGCCGCTACGAGCAGCTGATCTCGCGCCTGGGTCTGCGCAAGTAATCAGGTCCGGTTCAGTCGGCGTCGGAGCCCCGGTCAGTCGTTTTTGACGGTCGGGGTTCCCGTCGATTTTTTTTATATGTGGTTTATCTCTGCGTGGTGATGCCAAAGGGCATCGGGGCATTCGGCGATGCCTTTCGGTCTCACCACGCAAGGGCGCTACGTCGGCCATGGGGGTCGATACGGGCGCCGCGTCGGGCAATCCGGTCCGATGCCCTTTCCATAAGGATGAAGTGATGAGCATGTTCAATGTCACCCGCAAGGAAATCATGTGGGGTGGACGCAAGCTGGTTCTGGAAACCGGCAAGATCGCCCGTCAGGCTGACGGCGCCGTCCTGGCCACCTATGGCGACACCTCGGTGCTGTGCACCGTGGTCGGCGCCAAGGCCCCGAAGCCCGGCGTGGATTTCTTCCCGCTGACCGTCAACTACCAGGAAAAGGCCTTCGCCGCCGGCAAGATCCCCGGTGGCTTCTTCAAGCGTGAAGGTCGTCCGTCGGAAAAGGAAACCCTGGTTTCCCGCCTGATCGACCGTCCGATCCGCCCGCTGTTCGTTGACGGCTATCGCAACGAGACCCAGGTGGTCTGCACCGTGCTGTCGCATGACCTGGAAAACGATCCCGACATCGTCGCCATGGTCGGCGCCTCGGCCGCTTTGACCATTTCCGGCCTGCCCTTCATGGGCCCCATCGCCGCCGCCCGCGTCGGCTACATCAACGGCGAATATGTGCTGAACCCGACCACCGCCCAGGTCAAGGAAAGCGACCTGGACCTGGTGGTCGCCGGCACCGTCGAAGGCGTGCTGATGGTGGAATCGGAAGCCAAGGAGCTGTCCGAGGACGTCATGCTGGGCGCCGTCATGTACGGCCACCGCGAGTTCCAGGCGGTCATCAACGCCATCATCGACATGGCCAATTCCTGCGCCAAGGACCCCTGGGACGTCGCTCCGCCGGCCCCCGAGGTCGCCGTGGTCGAAGGCAAGTTCAAGGATGCCGGCATTCCGGCCGAACTGGCCGAAGCCTACAAGATCGTCAAGAAACAGGACCGCTACGCCGCCGTCGGCGAGGTCAAGGCCAAGGCCATGGCCTTGCTGAGCGAAGCCGCCGAGATCGCCGTCGCCGGCCCGATCTTCAAGCACATGGAAGCCGACGTCGTGCGCGGCAACATCCTGAAGACCGGCATCCGCATCGACGGCCGCGACACCAAGACCGTCCGCGCCATCGAAAGCCAGGTCGGCGTGCTGCCCCGCGCCCACGGTTCCGCCCTGTTCACCCGTGGCGAGACCCAGGCCCTGGTGGTCGCCACCCTGGGCACCGGCCAGGACGAGCAGATCATCGACGCCCTGGACGGCGAATACCGCGAACATTTCATGCTGCACTACAACTTCCCCCCCTATTCGGTGGGTGAAGCCGGCCGCATGGGTTCGCCCGGCCGTCGCGAGATCGGCCATGGCAAGCTGGCCTGGCGTGCGGTGCGCCCCTGCCTGCCGACCAAGGAAGCCTTCCCCTACACCATCCGCGTGGTCTCCGAAATCACCGAATCCAACGGCTCGTCCTCCATGGCCACCGTCTGCGGTTCGAGCCTCGCCATGATGGACGCCGGCGTGCCGCTGCCGCGCCCCGTCGCCGGCATCGCCATGGGTCTGATCAAGGAAGACAGCGGCTTCGCCGTCCTCTCCGACATCCTGGGTGACGAAGACCACCTGGGCGACATGGACTTCAAGGTGGCCGGCACCGAACAGGGCGTCACCGCGCTGCAGATGGACATCAAGATCACCTCGATCACCGAGGAGATCATGAAGATCGCCCTGGGCCAGGCCCGTGACGGCCGCATCCACATCCTGGGCGAGATGTCCAAGGGTCTGGACAGCGCCCGCTCGGAAGTCTCGGGCAACGCTCCGCGCATCACCACCTTCAACATTCCGAAGGAAAAGATCCGCGAAGTCATCGGCACCGGCGGCAAGGTCATCCGCGAAATCTGCGAACAGACCGGCGCCAAGATCGACATCGACGACGACGGCACCATCAAGGTGGCCTCGACCGATTCGGAAGCCGGCCAGCGGGCCATCGACTGGATCCGCGGCATCGTCGCCGAGCCGGAACTGGGCGTCATCTACACCGGCAAGGTGGTCAAGGTCGTCGATTTCGGCGCCTTCGTGAACTTCCTGGGGTCGCGTGACGGCTTGGTCCACATCTCGGAAATCAGCCGCGAGCGCGTGGCCAAGACCGCCGATGTCCTGAAGCAGGGCGACAGCGTCAAGGTCAAGGTCCTGGGCTTCGACGACCGCGGCAAGGTCAAGCTGTCCATGAAGTGCGTCGATCAGGCCACCGGTGAAGACATCACCGCCCAGATCGAAGCCGAACGCGCCGAGCGGTCCAAGGACCGCAAGAAGCGTGACGAAGGCGATGCCGAATAAGGCACACTGACGTATAATCGGACGGGCCGCCCCCCCAGGGGCGGCCCGTTCTGTTATTGGGCCAGGAAGCTGCGCAGGGGTTCGGCCACCTCGGCCATGCGGGTGACACCGTCCAAATGACCGCCCGTGCCGGGGATTTCCACCACTTGCACGTCGCGACCCTTCTGTTTCAGCGTTGCCGCCGCCGCGTGGGACAAGGCGGGAGGGAACAGCAGGTCGGAACTGGCCGGCATCAGCAGATAACGCGCCCGCAGTCGATCAAGGCGGTCGGCGATGGTGAATTGCTGGTTGGCGCGGGCCAGATAGACGAAATGGCGGGCATCCGCCTTGGCGGCCCGGGCGCTGCCCATCTTGGCCAGCCCGCTTGCCACCGCGTAGTCGTTGTCCAGCGATTGCGCAGGGTCCTTGCCGGGTTCGGCCATGGCTCGGCCGAACTTGGCATTGGCCCAGCCATTGTGCAAGGCGTCCAAGGTCACGTTGGCCAGGGCCAGGGCCAAGCCGTCGACCGGCGGCTTATCCTCGGCGTAGGCGCCGCCCTGCCACCGGGGGTCCAGCTTGATGGGGGCGGCCCACAGGCTCAGCACACCGATCTGATAAGCATCGAACTCCAGTCCGGGAGGGATCACCGCGACAACCTTGTCGACCATCTCGGGATAAGCGGCCGACCATTCCAGGGCCTGCATGGACCCCATGGACGCCCCCGCAACCGCCCGCAACTTGGGGATGCCGAACGAATCCACCAGGGATTTCTGCACACGAACGAAATCGCCGATGGACAGGACGGGAAAATCCATGCCCCAGGGCTTGCCGGTATCGGGATTGATGCTGGCCGGTCCGGTGGTCACCACATGGGGGTCTTTGGTGTTGAGGTTCAGCGGCGTGTCGCTGGCAATGATGAAATACTTGTCGGTGTCCAAGGGTTTGCCCGGCCCGATGATGGTGTCCCAATACCCCGGGGCCGCGTCGGATTCGGCGTATTTACCGGCGGCATGACTGGTGCCCGAATAGAAATGGGTGATCAGAATGGCGTTGTCGCGGCTGTCGTTCAGGGTGCCATAGGTTTCGAAGCCGACTTTCATCTCCTTGACGGTCTGGCCGCCCACGGTAGTGTAAACGGGCAAACGGAAGGTGCGCTTTTGAACGATCTGATCCAGGGCCCAGGCGGGCGTGGTCAGGCTGGCGCCCAGGGCCAAGCCCAGGGCCATCTTCTTCATCCAGGACATGTTGCCTCCATAATGCGTTCGGCGCTGCCGGCTCTTGTGGCGGCTAGGCCGCCTAAATGATCGCAAGACAATTTTTCGCAACTGTCTCGGGAATGTGACCAATCGTGTTTCTGCCCCCCGTCATCGGCCATCGCGGCGCCGCCGGACTGGCGCCGGAAAATACCCTGGCCTCCTTCGACCTGGCCGCCGACCTGGGCTGCGCCATGGTGGAATTCGACGTGCGGCTGTCGGCCGATCAGGTGCCGGTGGTGTTCCATGACGACACGCTTGATCGTTGCACCCAGGCCACCGGCCCGGTGGCCAGCCGCACCGCCCGGCAATTGCAGGATCTGAACATTCCCAGCTTGGCCCAGGTGCTGGAACTCTGCCTGCGGCGCCATCTGGCGGTGAATATCGAGATCAAGCCGGATCGGGGCATGGAAGCGGAAACGGCGCGGGCCGCATTGGAAGGGGCTGGTGCTCTGTGGCCCAGCGACCGCCCGCCGCCTTTGGTGTCCAGCTTTCGCCGCCAAGCCCTCGCCATGGCGCAGGCGGTGGCGCCGCATTGGCCGCGTGGGCTGCTTTACGGCCGTTTGCCGCAGGGCTGGCGGCGACATGCTGAAGCCTTTGATTGTTTTTCCGTCCACTTGGACCAGCGTTGGGCGTCAGCCGAACGCGTCGCCAGATTGCGGGATGCCGGCCTTTCGGTGCTGGCCTATACAATCAATCGACAGGCGCGGGCGGAAATGCTTTGGAATCGTGGGGTTTCGGCGGTATTTTCCGACCGCCCCGACAGGCTTGCGCCGCCGCATGCTTCAGATGTCATGAATTTTTAACGTCTGAGGTGGAAAAGCGCGAAAAGGCTGGATAGAAATAGGGGCCGCCCCGATTCCGGCTTACCGGTGCGCCATTCGCCAGGGAGTTTCCGTCACCTTGTTCAAGCTAGACCCCATCGTCATTTCCGGTCGTGAAGTCCTGCCCCTGGTCGAAGGCGGCAAGGGCATCAATGTCTCCAACGGCGAAAGCTCGGGCGCTTGGGCGGCGGCGGGCGGCGTGGCCACCTTCTCGGGCGTCAACGCCGACAATTACGACGAGAACGGCAAGCTGATCCCCATGGTGTATCACACCAAGACCCGCACCGACCGTCACAAGGAACTGATCGCGTTTGGCATCAAGGGCGCCATCGCCCAGGCCCGCATCGCCCACGACATTTCCGGTGGCCAGGGCCGTCTGCACATGAACGTGCTGTGGGAAATGGGCGGCGCCGAGGAAATCCTGGAAGGCGCCCTGGAAGGAGCCAAGGGGCTGATCCACGGTGTCACCTGCGGCGCCGGCATGCCCTATAAGGTGGCCGAGATCGCCGCCAAGCATAACGTCTTCTACTACCCCATCGTGTCGTCGGCCCGCGCCTTCCGGGCGCTGTGGAAGCGGTCTTATCATAAGTTCGGCAATTTGCTGGGCGGTGTGGTTTACGAGGACCCGTGGCTGGCCGGCGGCCATAACGGCCTGTCCAACTCGGAAAACCCGGAAAAGCCCGAACCCCCCTATGGCCGGGTGGTCGAACTGCGCAAATGCATGCGCGAATGCGGCGTCGCCGATTCCGTGCCGGTGTTCATGGCCGGCGGCGTCTGGGCCTTGAAGGAATGGGAAGAATGGATCGGCAACCCGGACTTGGGCGCCATCGCCTTCCAGTTCGGCACCCGTCCGCTGCTGACCAAGGAAAGCCCGATTTCCGACGCCTGGAAGCATCGTCTGCTGACCTTGCAGCCCGGCGACGTGCTGCTGCACCGTTTCAGCCCCACCGGTTTCTATTCGTCGGCGGTGAAGAACTCGTTCATCACCGAGTTGGTTGACCGCTCGCACCGCCAGATCGCGTTTTCCTCGGAATCGGTGGGCGACCATGTGGCGGAACTGCCCATCGGCGCCCGTAAGCGCATCGTTTGGGTCACCCCCCACGATCGTGAACAGGCGCTGGCCTGGATGGCGCAAGGCTTCACCGAGGCGCTGCGCACCCCCGACAGCACCCTGGTGTTCGTCGACGCCGAGAAGGCCGAGGAAATCCGCAAGGACCAGGTGGACTGCATGGGCTGCCTGTCGCAATGCGTGTTCTCCAACTGGGCGCAGAACGAGGCCGGCACCACCGGCAAGAAGGCCGACCCGCGCAGCTTCTGCATCCAGAAGACCTTGCAGAACATCGGCCATGGCGGCGACGTGGAAAACGAATTGATGTTCGCCGGCCACAATGCCTTCCGTTTCGCGTCCGACCCCTTCTATGCCGGCGGCTTCATCCCCACCGTGCGCCAGTTGGTGGAACGTCTCGCCATCGGTGAATAAGCGAAATCGAGGGACTGCCCGCTCCGGCTTGACCAGTGTCAAGGGGAGCGGGACGGGTCCTCTTTATTTTTCAATCGTCTCTGTGCTACTTTGAACAGAGAACTCTTCCAGGGTGGAGGGGTGTGACTGGCCCCAGCATGGGACGCGCCGCAGATGAGCATGGTTACCGTACGCCCTTACAGCCAAGCCCTTGACCGGCTGCGTGCCGCTGGCCTGCGGCCCACTCGTCAACGTTTGGCCCTGGCCCGCTTGCTGTTCGACGGCGAGGATCGCCACATCTCG
>JAIWOG010000288.1 GCA_020217035.1 Magnetospirillum sp.
GCCGAACAACTGCATTCGGAAGCGCTGTCCAACAACATCCGGGTGTCGCTGGCCACCGTCTACAACACGCTGCACCAGTTCACCGACGTGGGCCTGCTGCGCGAGATCGTGGTCGATGCCGGGCGGTCGTATTTCGACACCAACACCTCGGACCACCATCACTTCTTCTACGAGAAGTCGGGGCGCCTGTGCGACATCCCTGCGGAAATGGTAGGGCTGACCCGCGTTCCTGAAGCCCCTCAGGGCTTCAACATCACCCGCGTCGAGGTTATAGTTCGGGTTGATGGTTGAGTAATTCCTCTGTCGAGCGAACAGGACGGGGCGCCCCAAACGGGCGCCCTTTTCCTTTTCATTCGGCCATCGCCGCCTTGATGGCGTCCATCGCCTCGGCCTCGGTCCAGGCGTAGATGCCCGACCCGGTCCAGGCGACGCGGCCTTGCCTGTCCAGCAGCATCGAAGTGGGCAGCAGGGCGCCGGGAAAATCGGCGGGGTTGGCGTTGTGGATGGCCAAGTTCTTGATCCCGGCCTGGGTGAACCAGCGCTCGACAATGGCCTTGCCGCCGCGATCCAGGGATAGGGCCAAAACCATGAAGTCCTTGCCGCCCAACTTGCCTTGCAGCGCATCCAGGTCGGGCATCTCGGCGACGCAGGGCGGGCACCAGGTGGCCCACAAATTGACCAGCACCACGCGTCCCTTGAAATCGTCCAGTGTCATACCCCGGCCTTGGGAATCGGTGAAGGCGATGGGGGCGGGGGCCTGGCGCTTGTCCTTGGCTGTCAGCGTGATCAGTTTTCCCGAGACGCTTGGGTTGCCCGAGACGCTTGGGTTGACAGGCGGTTCGGTGTAGCTTAAGCGCCTGCCGGACCCCAGCATGGCCGTCAGCGCCCCGGCGGCGGCCGCCAGGATCAACAGCGCCACCACCAGGACCGTGCGACGGGTGCGGTTCGTTTTCGTCATTCTTGCCGTTCCAGGATGTCCATGACCGATTCCTCCAAGTCCGCCGCCACCGCTCCCGCTTCGTCCATGTGGGGCGGCCGCTTCGCCGGCGGTCCCGCCGCCATCATGCAGCGGATCAACGCGTCCATCGATTTCGACAAGCGTCTTTACGCCCAAGACATCCGGGGCAGCAAGGCCCATTGCCGCATGCTGGTCAAGCAGGGAATCCTGACCCAGGCCGACGGCGATTCCATTCTGGCCGGCCTCGACCAGGTGTTGGCCGAGATCGAGGCGGGGGCTTTCCCGTTCTCCATGGCGCTGGAAGACATCCACATGAACGTGGAATCGCGCCTGGCCGAGCTGATCGGCGAGGCGGCCGGCCGCCTGCACACCGCGCGGTCGCGCAACGACCAGGTGGCCACCGATTTCCGCCTATGGGTGCGCGACGCCATCGATGGCATGGAAAAGGCGTTGCAGGACTTGCAGCGGGCGCTGGTCGCCCGCGCCGAGGAACATGCCGCCACCGTCATGCCCGGCTTCACCCATCTGCAGGCGGCGCAGCCGGTGACCATGGGGCATCATCTGATGGCCTATGTGGAAATGATCGGCCGCGACCGCGGCCGCCTGTCCGACGCCCGGGCGCGGTTGAACGAAAGCCCGCTCGGCTCGGCCGCCCTGGCCGGCACCTCGTTCCCCGTCGACCGCCACTTCACCGCCACCGAATTGGGCTTCGACCGACCCATGAACAATTCGCTGGACGGCGTGTCGGATCGCGACTTCGCCTTGGAATTCATGTCGGCCGCCGCCATCTGCGCCGTGCACCTGTCGCGCCTGGCCGAAGAACTGGTGATCTGGACCAGCGCCCAGTTCCGCTTCGTCAAGCTGTCGGACGCCTTCACCACCGGCTCGTCGATCATGCCGCAAAAGCGCAATCCCGACGCCGCCGAGCTGATCCGCGCCAAGACCGGCCGCGTCATCGGCGACTTGAACGCCCTGCTGATCGTCATGAAGGGCCTGCCCTTGGCCTATTCCAAGGACATGCAGGACGACAAGGAACCGGTGTTCGAGGTGGCCGACACCATGGAACTGGCCATCGCCGCCATGACCGGCATGATCGCCGACATGAATGTCAACACCGACGTGCTGGCGGGTGCCGCCGGGGCCGGCTTCACCACCGCCACCGACATCGCCGATTGGTGCGTGCGCGAATTGAAGATGCCGTTCCGCCGGGCCCACCACGTGGCCGGCTCGCTGGTGAAGCTGGCCGAGGACAAGGGCTGCGACCTGCAAGACCTGTCCCTGGCCGAGATGCAGGCCATCGAGCCCGGCATCACCGAACAGGCCCGCGCCGTGCTGAGCGTCGAGTCGTCGGTGGCCAGCCGCACCAGCTTCGGCGGCACCGCGCCCGATAATGTCCGCGCCCAGGTGGCAGCGGCCAAGACCCGCTGGCTGTGACGAAAGGGGGACATGGATATGAAGCGCAGGATGTTGCTGATGGCCCTGGCGACGGCGCCGCTGGCGGCGTGCGGACGCAAAAGCCGCCCCATTCCGCCGGAAAACGCTACCTATCCGCGCCAATACCCCAACGTCACCTTTCCCGAAGACCCCGAAGCCGCTGAGAAGCAGCCGGAGACCCAGCAGAAATGAACCATTTCGACTATGTGAACGGTCAGATGCAGGCCGAATCGGTGAAGATCGCCGACATCGCCGCCCGTGTCGGCACGCCGTTCTATTGCTATTCCACCGCCACGCTTCAGCGTCACTACAAGGTGTTCGCCCAGGCCCTGGCCGATGCCGGCCTGGACGCCCAAATCTGCTTCGCGCTGAAAGCCAATTCCAACATCGCGGTCATCCGCACCTTCGCGGAATTGGGGGCGGGCGCCGACGTGGTGTCGGAAGGCGAATTGCGCCGCGCCTTGGCGGCGGGTGTGCCGGCGGACAAGATCGTGTTCTCGGGCGTCGGCAAGACCGAAGCCGAATTGGTGTTGGCGGTGTCCAAGGGCATCATGCAGGTCAACGTCGAATCCGAACCCGAGCTGGAGGCGCTGTCGAAGATCGCCGCCGAGCGGGGCGTGCGCATGCCGGTATCCATCCGCGTCAACCCGGACGTTGACGCCGGCACCCACGCCAAGATCACCACCGGCAAGAAGGAAAACAAGTTCGGCATCGAATGGACCCGCGCCCACGAGGTCTACACCAAGGCCCGGGCGCTGCCCGGCATCGACGTGGTGGGCGTCGCCTGCCATATCGGCTCGCAGTTGACCGAGGTGGAACCCTTCCGCCAGGCTTTCCTGCGGGTGCGCGACCTGGTGGCCATGCTGCGGGCCGACGGTTTCGACATCCGTCGCCTGGATGTGGGTGGCGGCCTGGGCATTCCCTACGAATCGGAAGAACCGCCGCACCCCGACGTCTACGCCAAGGCGATCAAGGACACCTTGGGCGATCTGGGCTGCAAGATCGTCCTGGAACCGGGGCGTTTGCTGGTGGGCAATGCCGGCATCCTGGTCAGCACCGTGATCTATGTGAAGGAAGGGGCGACCCGTACTTTCCTAATCGCCGACGCCGCCATGAACGATTTGATGCGCCCGGCTTTGTACGAGGCGCACCACACCATCGAGCCGGTGACCCAGCCCAAAGCCGACGCGCCGCGCCAGCCGGTGGACGTGGTCGGCCCGGTCTGCGAGACCGGCGACACCTTCGCCAAGCAGCGGTCGCTGCCCCCCATCAAGCCCGGTGACCTGATCGTCTTCCGCACCGCCGGCGCCTATGGCGCCGCCATGTCGTCCACCTACAACACCCGGCCGCTGGTACCGGAAGTGCTGGTGAACGGCGCCGATTATGCCGTGGTGCGGGCGCGGCCCAGCTTCGACGAGATGCTGGCCCTGGAATCGGTTCCCGACTGGCTGAAATAGCCCATGGCCGGGCCGTCCCCCTTGCTGGCCGCGCTTCCTGATTCCAGGGTGCGGCGGCTGTTGCGGATGGCCCGGTTGTTGCTGACCTTGGAAACCGTCTGGCCCAGCCTGGTGTGGATGGCCAGCCTGGCGGCGCTGTTCGGCGCCGTCGCCCTGTTCGACCTGCTGCCGCGTCTGCCCCCTTGGCTGCACCTGGGGGTGCTGGTGGCTTGGCTGGTGCCGCTGCCCTGGCTGGCGTGGCGTCTGCGCCAGGCACGGGCGGTGAGCTGGGAGCAGGCGGCGCGGCGGCTGGAAGCCGAGAACGCCCTGCCGCACCGCCCCTTCCAGACTTTGTGGGACCACCCGGCGGGCGGCGATTGCGCCCTGTGGGACGGCCATGCCGCCCGTGCCGCCGCCCGGCTCTCGGGGCTGCGGTTGTGGTGGCCACGTTCCGACATGGCCCGACGCGATCCCTGGGGGCTGCGGGCCGGGGCCATGCTGGCCGTGGTCGCCGCCCTGGCGGGCGGTGCCCAGGATTGGCGCGGGCGGTTGCACCGGGCCATGGTGCCGGCGGTGGAGTTGCCGGGTCTGGGTCCCGATTCCCTGGAAGTCTGGGTGACGCCGCCGGCCTATACCGGCCTGCCGCCGCGCTTGTTGCGTCCCGGCGACGCTGCCCTGCCGGTGCCGGTGCCCACCGGCAGCGCGGTATTGGCGGTGTTGTCGGGCGGTTTCGGCGCCGCCGCGCTGGTCCTGGACGGACGCGACATCGCCTTCAGCCGCCAGGAAGGCGGCGGCCAACGGGTGGAAACCCAGATCCAGGGCGGCGAGACTATGGTGGTGCGCCAAGGCTGGCGCGACGTGGCGTCGTGGCCGTTGAAGATGGTGGCCGACCTGTCGCCCGACATCGACTTCGCCGCCCCCCCGGAAGTGGCCGAAAGAGGCCGCCTGCTGCTGGCGGTGGTGGCCGGCGACGATTACGGCCTGACCCGGATGTGGGTGGAATTCCGCCGCCTGGGGGCGGCGGTGGGCGAAGAACCGCTGCGGGTGGCGCTGCCTTTGCCGGCCAGCCGGCCCAAGCAGTTCGGCTCGTCCAGCTGGCACGACTTGACCGCCCATCCGTGGGCCGGGCTGCCGGTGCTGGCGCAGCCGGTGGCCGAGGATTCCCTGGGCCAACGCGGCGCCGGTGAGGTCGCCACCCTGACCTTGCCGGAACGCAATTTCCTGAACCCGCACGCCCGTCAAGTCATCGAACAGCGGCGCCTGTTGACCGAAAGCCGCACCCACGCCCCCGGCGCCATGGGGGTGCTGGACCAATTGGCGGTAGACCCTTCCCGCTTCAACGACGATCTGCGCACCTTCCTGGCCCTGCGCACTGCCCGCCACGCCTTGTCCAACCCGGGCTTTGACCTGGCCGAGGTGCAAGACCTGCTGTGGAACGCGGCGCTGCGCATTGAGGACGGCGACCTGGCCTCGGCCGAGCAACGTCTGGAAGAGGTGCGTCGGCAGTTGGAACAAGCGCTCGACGAAGACGTCTCGGGGCCGGCGCTCGACGCCTTGCTGGATCAGTTCCACGAGGCGCTGCAACGCTATCTGGCCGCCCTGGCCGAACGCCTTGGAACCTCGGCCGACCAGTTGCCCCAGGCGGGGGCGGCGATCAGCGACCAGGAAATGATGGACATGGTGGGCGCCATGCGCGACATGGCCGCCATCGGAGCCCGTGACGGCCTGCGGCGCATGCTGCGCGACATGGCCGGCATTCTGGACGATTTGCAGACCCGCATGCCGCAAAAGCCGTCCTCGGCGGTCAGCGACGCGCTGCGCGGTCTACGCGACTTGGCCGCCCGTCAACAGCGTCTGTTGGAACAATCCCATCGTCAGGCGCAGGAACAGACCGCGCCCCCCGGTTCGGCGTCGCGCCAGCAACAAGAGCTAAGGCAATCCTTGCAAGGGCTGCGGCGGGACTTGATGCAGGGATTGGGGCAAGAGCCGATGGCGTTGGGCGATGCCGACCAGGCCATGGAACAGGCGCTTCAGGACCTTGGTCACGGCGACTGGGGCGCGGCGGCCCAGGCCCAGGGCCAGGCCCTTGACCTGCTGAGCCAGGGCATGCGCCAAGCGTTGGAGGACATGGCGGCGGGCGCCATGATGGGATCGGCCGGCCTTTCCCGTGACCCGCTGGGTCGGGCTCAGCCGGGGGGTCGGGGCGTCGACGACGACGGTTCGACCCGGGTGCCCGAACAGGCGGAAATGCAGCGGGCACGGGCCATTTTGGACGAATTGCGCCGCCGCGCCGGGGATTTCAGCCGATCCCGCGACGAACGTGACTACCTGCTGCGCCTGTTGCGGCAATTCTAGGAAGCAAGCATGAGCGACAAGGAAGAAGGCCCGTCGGGCTTCCAGCAATTGCTGGGCTATCGCCTGGCCCATTGGGAAGACGGTCACGCCGTCTTGGAACTGGACGTGGAACACAAGCACACCAACCGGGCCGGCGTCCTGCACGGCGGCGTCCTGGCTACCTTGATCGACACCGCCTGCGGTTTCTCGGCCACCTATTGCCCGTTTCCGGGGCGGGTGCGGCGGGTGGTCACCCTGTCGCTTTCCACCCATTTCACCGGCCAGGTGCGTCATGGCCTGATCCGGGCGGTGGCGCGTCGCGTTTCCGGCGGGTCACGGATCGTTTTTTGTCATGCCGACGTTTTCGATCAAAACGGTAAACTGCTGGGCAGCGGACAGGGGACCTTCCGCTATCGCACCGGCAGCGAGCATCCGGAAGGGGTGGCGTTGTAGAAGGGATCGAGACGGGATGGCGCCTTGGGTGACGTGGTGGCGAATTGGGCGGCAGACGAACTGCGCCAGCGCCGCCTCAGGTTCTGTAAGCGGTCCTCGATGGTGTGGGCGGCGTCAACGTCGGTCCCGGTCGGTGGTGCGCATCCATGCTCTGCGTCGTTCGGAAACGGTTGAGGTGACGCACCAAGCGGCGCGGCGTTTGATCCATGATCTGGAATACGCTGGCGCCCGTCTGGCGGCACCCTGGCACAAGGATGGCTTAATGGCCTTCGCTCCAGCGGATGACGTCTTATAGGACGTCGTCATCCGGCGTCGGCGGTGATTCCATTTCCCGGTACAGCGCCTGGGCCTCGGGCGCTGTACCGCGTCGGGTTCCCAGCGCCAGCACTTCCACCTGACGCCAGCGCTTGCCGATGGGGAACACCAGGACGTCGCCCACGTTCACCGCCTGGGCGGGTTTGATCACCACCTTGCCATTGACCCGTACCTCGCCCGCTTCCACCAGCAACGCAGCCCGGCTGCGGGATTTGATGAAACGGGTGAAGAACAGCCATTTATCGATACGCATGGAAAGGTGTCGGTCCTAAACTGGTGTCAGTGTGTCAGCATCGCCGGGAAACGTCATCATGCCGACCAGAACCCTTAAAAGCCAAGTCACCTTCGTCAAGCCGTTTCACCTGCATTCGGTCGATATCCCCTTGCCAGCGGGCACCTACCAGGTTCTGACCGACGAGGAACAGCTGGACGGATTGTCGTTCGAAGCGTGGCGACGTTTGCAAACCCTGCTGATCACGCCGGCTGTCGGTGTTCATAACGGCACGGAGCAGGTGTTCGTCATCGACCAGCATGAATTGGACAAAGCGCTGGCGGCCGATCTCGCCGCCGGTTGACCGCGTTCCCGCAACTCCGCCGTCCATCGCATGAGCATGAATAATTGCGTGGAAACAGAAGCTTACCGATGCGCGGAAGGCGGCTTGAAAAATAAGTTATTATTACCTTGCTTTCCTGCGACGAAAAGCGCAGGGTCAGGAAGTAATTTGATGGCCAGAAATGTTGGTCTCGCGCCGATCTCGATCGACGCAAATATCAGAAATCTTCCGTAAAATTACACCGTGAATTGCTGATCACTACGATCAGTAAGCGACTATACTTGTGAAAAGGCTATCCCATGACTACGGGAACCGTGAAGTGGTTTAACGCCCAAAAGGGCTTTGGTTTCATCGCCCCTGACGACGGCAGCGCCGACGCCTTCGTGCATATCAGCGCGGTCGAACGCGCTGGCATCGGCCAGTTGCAGGAAGGCCAGAAGATTGGCTACCAGCTGGTTGCCGATCGCCGCACCGGCAAGCTGTCTGCTGATCAGCTGCAGATCGTCGCCTGACCACCGGGCTGACGAAAAAGCCCCGCCGAACGTCTGGTTCGGCGGGGTTTTTTTATGTCAGCCACACTTGGAATAGCCGCACGACGTGCAGGTGTCGCAGCCTTCCTGGCGCAACAGCGCCGGCTGGCCGCATTTCGGGCAGTGGCGCAGCTTGGCGCCGGTCAGGTTGACCACCTTGCGCTGGTCCATGTCGTCGGGTTGTTCGTCGTCCGCGTCGTCGGTGAAGAAGCCGATGGCCACCATGTGGCGTTCGATGACCTCGCCGATGGCGGCCAGCAAGGACGGCACGTATTTGCCCCCCATCCATTGACCGCCGCGCGGGTCGAACACCGCCTTCAATTCCTCGACCACGAAGGCGACGTCGCCGCCCCTGCGGAACACCGCCGAGATCATGCGGGTCAACGCCACCGTCCAGGCGTAATGCTCCATGTTCTTCGAGTTGATGAACACCTCGAAGGGGCGGCGGCGGTTGTTTTCGATGATGTCGTTGATGGTGATGTACATGGCGTGGTCGCTGTCGGGCCAGCGCACCTTGTAGGTGGCGCCGGGCAGCGCTTCGGGGCGGTCCAGCGGCTGGGTCAGGTGGATCACGCCGCCGGCTTCCAGATAATCCTCGGGACGCGGGGCGGGCTGGCCCAGGGGCAATTGCGGCTGGTCCTTGTCCGCGGCCTTCGGTTCTTCCTTTTTGACCGTCAGCACGCTGCCGGTCACGTCATTGGGGCGATAGGTGGTGCAGCCCTTGCAGCCTTGTTCATAGGCTTGTTCGTAGACGTGGCGGAACTCCTCGAAGGAAATGCTTTCCGGGACGTTGATGGTCTTGGAAATGGACGAATCGATGTATTTCTGCACGGCGGCCTGCATCACCACATGCTCGGAGGGTGTCAGGCGCTGTGCGTCGACGAAGGCGGCGGGAACCGGCGCGTGTTCGCCCTTCAACTGGCGGAACAGGCGATAGGCGTAATCGGCCACTTCCTCTTCCTTGCGCGTGCCGTCCTTTTGCAGTACGGCGCGGGTGTAGGTGAAGCTGAACACCGGCTCCAGCCCCGACGACACGTTGTCGGCGAACAGCGAGATGGTGCCGGTGGGCGCGATCGAGGTCAGAAGCGCGTTCCTGATGCCGTGTTCGGCGATGGCGGCCTGGACGTCGTCGTCCAGGTCCTGGATGGTCTCGCCGGCCAGATAGGGCTCGCGCTCGTAAAGCGGAAACACCCCCTTTTCCTTGGCCAGATCCACCGAGGCCAGATAGGCCGTGCGCCGGATGGCGGCCATCCATTCCTCGGTAAGGCGCAGCGCGTCCTTGCCGCCGTAACGGGCATTGCACAGGATCAGCGCGTCGGCCAGACCGGTGACGCCCAGGCCGATACGGCGCTTGGACTTGGCCTCGGCTTCATGGCGGGGCAGTGGAAAACGCGACACGTCGATGACGTTGTCCATCATGCGCACGGCGACGCGCACCAGTTCACGCAGCTTGTCCATGTCCAGCCGTGCGTTGGCCTCGAACGGGTCGTTCACCAACTTGGCCAGGTTGACCGAGCCCAAAAGACAGACGCCATAGGCCGGCAGCGGCTGTTCGCCGCATGGGTTGGTGGCGTGGATGGTTTCGCAATAATGCAGGTTGTTCAACCGGTTGATGCGGTCGATGAAGATCACGCCGGGTTCCGCGTAGGCGTAGGTGGCGTGCATGATCTTGTCCCACAATTCCCGCGCCCTGAGCGACTTGTAGACCACGCCGTCGAACACCAGTTCCCAGCCCAGGTCGCGCTTGACCGCGTCCATGAACGGGTCGGTGACCAGCACCGACAGGTTGAACATGCGCAGCCGCCCGGCCTCGCGCTTGGCGTCGATGAAATGTTCGATATCCGGATGGTCGCAGCGCATGGTCGCCATCATGGCGCCGCGGCGCGAGCCCGCGCTCATTATGGTGCGGCACATGGCGTCCCAAACGTCCATGAAGGACAGCGGCCCCGAAGCATCGGCGCCCACCCCCTTGACCGGGGCGCCCTT
>JAIWOG010000289.1 GCA_020217035.1 Magnetospirillum sp.
GGGGCGAAGGGTGGAAAAGTCGTAACCGATGCCGCCGCCCTGCTGCATGGTCAACGCCGCTTCCTTCAGGTGCTCGAAGATGCCGGCCATGTCGTCGGGGATGTCGCCCATGACGAAGCAGTTGAACATGGTGACGCGGCGGTCGGTGCCGGCACCGGAAATGATGCGGCCGGCGGGCAGGAACTTGAAATCGGCCAGGGCGTCATAGAAACGCGGCTGCCACAGGGCCGGCTCCTTTTCCACGCTGGCCAAGGATTTGGCGACGCGCGCCCAAGTGTCCTCGATGGTTTTGTCCACAGGGGTGGAATCGGCGTTCTTCAACCGATACTTCATGTCCCAGATTTGCTGGGAAATGGGGGCCACCTGCGTCATCCCTGGTCCTCCGCGCGATCCGTGGTTCCGGCCGGCGAAACACGGAAAACAGTTTGAATTTTATGGAAAAACCGACTTTTCGACGGTTTAGGGCGGGCAGTCTAGGGCCTTGGGCGCATGCTCGTCAAGCTGCATTGTTCTATTTTTGTTTCCACAAGTCAAGTGATTGATTCCGCTGACGCGCCACCACTTATCCAACTTATCCACAGGCTGGGGTGGGGAAAATGCGACCCGGTGTCCACAAAGTTTTCCACAAGTCTGATAACTAAGGCGAACCACCTGAAAGGGCAGGGTTTTCAGAGGCCGCGCACCTGTTTGACGAATTCGGCGAACCAGCGATAGCTGTCCTTGGGGATGCGCTTTTGGCTGTCGTACTCGACGCGGACCAGGCCGAAGCGCTTGGACAATCCGAAGGCCCATTCGAAATTGTCCAACAGCGACCAGGCCAGATAGCCGCGGACGTTGGCGCCGTCGGCCAGGGCACGGCGGAGCTCGGCGATGTGGTCGGCGAGATAACGGACGCGTTCGGAATCGTGAACCTGGCCGTTGGCCGACACCACGTCGTCATAGGCGGCGCCGTTCTCGGCGACGAAGGTGGCGGGGTTGCCGTACAAATTCTTGAACTCCATCAACACCTCGTACAGCCCGTCGGGCTGCACCGGCCAGCCCATGGCGGTGAAGCGGTCGGTGGGCGCTTTGCCCCAGCCCACCTCGAACATCCGGCCCGGCGCGTGGCGCATGGTGTTGGGGCTGTAATAATTGATGCCCAGCAGGTCGACGGGAAACTTGATGGCGGCAAGGTCGCCGGGCTGGACGATGTCGGCCATCTTGTCGGCCAGCACGTCGGGGAAGGCGCCGCGCAGCAAGCCGTCCACGGCGACGCGGTTCCACACAGCGTCCCAGCGGATGGCCGCCGCCCGGTCGGAATCGGAGGGGGTTTCGGGGCGGCAGGGCTGGACGCTGGTCACCGTGCCCAGGCGGGCGTCGCCATGCTCGGCGCGGATGGCGCGAAGCGCCGCGCCCTGCGCCAGGTTCTGGTGATGCAGCGCCCGCAGCACCCCCATTTCGCCCAGCCCCAGGCCCGGTGCATGTTCGGTCAGGCCATGGCCGAAAATAGCGACCACGTTGGGCTCGTTCAGCATCATCCAATCCTTGACCCGGTCGCCCAGGCGCCGGGTGACGGCGCGGGCGTAATCGGCGAACGGGCCGGCCATGGCGCGGCTTTGCCAGCCGCCCTGGTCCTGAAGCGCCTGCGGCATGTCCCAGTGATAGAGGCAGGCCAAGGGCCGGATGCCGGCCTTCAGCAGTTCGTCCACCAGCCGGTCATAGAAATCCAGGCCCTTGGCGTTGACGGCGCCGCTGCCGGTGGGGACGATTCGCGGCCAGGCGACGGAAAAGCGATAGGCGTTGAAATGGGCCGCCCGCATCAAGGCGACGTCTTCGCGGAAACGATGGTAATGGTCGCAGGCTTGGGTCGCGGTGCTGCCGTCCTGGATGCGGCCCTGGGCGGCAAAAGTGTCCCAGATGCTGGGGCCGCGCCCGTCGGTCTCCAGGGCACCTTCGATCTGATAGGCCGAGGTGGACGCGCCCCACAGGAAATCCTGGGGGAAGCCCGGGGTTTTGGCGGCGGACGCCATCCGGGGCAGCATCGCCGCGGCAGCGGTGGTGGCCAGGAAGTCCCGTCGTGTCAGCCTCATGCCCGTCATCCTTCACAAAGTGGGGCGCTGATGAAACCCACCATTCGGCGAGTCCTCGACGCTTTCCCAACGCACATCACGGACGCGGGCGGCGGGCGGTCCCTGCCGACAGGCTTCGATCATCTGTTCGACCCGCTCCGCCGGACCATGGAACAGCGCCTCGACCCGGCCGTCCGACAGATTTCGCACCCAACCCGACAAATTCAAGGCTTGGGCCTGTTGAAGCGTCCAGCCGCGATACCAGACCCCTTGGACATGGCCGCTGATCAATACACGTTTGCTGATGCTCATATGCGCCTCTGATTAATATAAAAATGATAAAATTTTATAAGAAATAACAGTCAATAAAAAATATTGATAGACGTGATCAAAAATATTAGCGTCCGGCTTGGGTTCATGTTCGGGGACAAAGTCAATGCTGCGATTGGTCGCTGCAACTTTCTTTGCTGTTTTGATCTATATCAGCATTTTTACTGCGACAACTTTTGCGGCGGAAGTTGTCCAGGCGTCCTGGTATGGGGATAAATACCATGGACGCCGGACTGCCAGTGGCGAGATTTTTAATTCACGGGCTTACACCGCCGCCCATCCGACCCTGCCCTTGGGGACGGTGGTCGAGGTTCAGCGTCTGGATGACGGCCGTGCCGTGCAGGTCCGGGTCAACGACCGTTGCGGCCGCTGCGGCATCGACGTGTCCCGCGCCGCCGGCGCCCAATTGGGGTTGTTGCGCGACGGCCGCGCCGCCGTGCGCATCGTGTCGCCGCGCAATCTGGCGTGGGCGGATTAGCTTTCTTGCCAAAACCGCCGCGACGTGCCACCAAATCAGCATGTTCAGTGCGCAAACCATCAACGCTTTGCTGTGGGTCGGAATTGGCGGGGCCTTGGGCTCGTGTGCCCGCTATTTGTCGTTCGTGGCGTTGGGGCAGTGGCTGGGTGCCGGATTTCCCTGGGGCACGCTGTTCGTCAACATCGTCGGCAGCTTCGTCATGGGGCTGTTGGCCGAGTTGGGTGCCTTGGTCTGGCAGCCCAGCCAGGACGTCAAGCTGCTGCTGCTGACCGGGGTGCTGGGCGGATTCACCACCTTTTCCACATTCTCGCTGGACGTCGCCCTCTTGGTGGAACGTCACGATTGGAGCGTCGCCGGGCTTTACGTCGCCGCCTCGGTGCTGCTGTCGGTGGGCGCCTTGTTCGCCGCCATGGCTTTGGTGCGCAACCTGGTGTAGCTTGCGGCGATCATGAGCAGCGTGCAAACCCTGAGCGTCGGCGACGACGATTCCGACATCCGCCTGGACCGTTGGTTCAAGCGGCATTTCCCCAATGTGGGTCACGGCCTTTTGGAAAAGTGGCTGCGCACCGGACAAGTGCGCGTCGACGGCAAGCGGGCCAAGGCCAACCAACGCCTGGAAATCGGCCAACAGATCCGCGTGCCGCCGGTCCCCGAAGGCGAGGCCCCCAAGCCCAGCGCCGACAAGCCGCGGCCGCCGGTGGACGAAAAGACCGCCCGCATGCTGCGCGACGCGGTGCTTTACATGGATGACGACGTCATCGCCTTGAACAAGCCGGCCGGCATCGCCGTCCAGGGTGGCACCGGGGCCGGCGACAAGCATATCGACGCCTGGTTGGACGCGCTGAAGTTCGACCGCGACGACCGTCCGCGCCTGGTCCATCGCCTGGACAAGGACACGTCGGGGGTGTTGCTGCTGGGGCGAAGCGCCAATGCCGCCGCCAAGTTGGCCGCCGCCTTCAAAAGCCGCGCCGCCCGCAAATGCTATTGGGCGCTGGTGGTGGGGGTGCCCAAGCACCGCCAGGGCCGCATCGACGCGCCCCTGGCCAAGCTGCCCGGCCGTCTGGGCGAGAAAGTGGCGGTGGACGAAGACGAGGGCAAGCGCGCCGTCACCTGGTTCAGGGTGGTGGACAACGCGCTGAGGAAGGCGGCGTGGCTGGAAATGGAGCCGCGCACCGGCCGCACCCACCAATTGCGCGCCCATTGCGCCCTGCTGGGCACGCCCATCCTGGGCGACGGCAAGTATGGCGGCACCGAGGCTTTCATTTCGGGCACCGGGGTGTCGCGCAAGATGCACCTGCATGCCCGCGCCGTGCGGCTGCCCCATCCGCGCACCGGCAAGGAACTGATGGTCAGTGCGCCGCTTCCCGACCACATGGCCAAGTCGTTCGACTTTTTCGGTTTTGACGAGGCCGAGGCCGGGAAACCCTTCCTGGCCTTCGAAGAGGAATGAAAAAGGGGGCCGCAGCCCCCTTTCCTACAGCTTCACCTTGTGGGTCAGGCCACCCTTGCCGTCGGTGATGAAGTCCACCGTGGCGGTGACAGTCTTGCCGCAGGCCCGGACGGTCCAGCTTTCCTTCCAGGCGCCTTCCACCAGGACGCCGCGCTGGTCGACCTTGCGCTTCTTGGTTTCCTTGCCGGCAACGCTGTCGACGGGGATGATCTGGGCCAAATCGGTGCACTTCTTGGCCGCCAGGGCATCGACGATGTCCTTCAACACCAGGTCCTGCATGGGCGGGTTGGCGCTGGTCTGACCGGGCATCTTCAACGCCGCCTTGGGGGTGGTGCCGGGCTGGCCCTGGACCAGGATGTTCTCGTAGGCGGTCTTGCCGCAGACATCCATCTGGATACGGTCCAGCCACAGGCCGTTCACCGGGTGAACGCCCTCGGCGAACAGCGGCGGGGCGTAGATGGTCAGGGCGGCCCGCTTGACCGCCTTGTGGTCCTTGCATTCCGGATGGTGGACGGTCGATCCCATCACGGCGATCTGGCCGATGGACTTCTTGTAGCCGTCCGAGGTGGCGTAAGCCTCGAAACGCTGCGCCGGGTTGGGGGCGGTTGCCGGCGCCGGGGCGGCGGGCTGTTCGGCATTCTGGGCGAAAGCGGGGACCGTCGCCGCCAGCAGGGCGGCCAAGGCAAGAAAACCGGAACGCATAATCGCGGACTCTCCGTGACAGGGGATGGCGGACATTACTCCAACCGGTGCGGCGGTGCAAAATATCCTGTAGGCTGAAAGGCACGTGTCAGCCATGCCTGAAGCAGGATCCATGAGCGAATTGCGTCTGGTCGTCTTCGACGTCGACGGAACCTTGATCGATTCCGAACACAACATCATCACCGCCATGACCGAAGCCTGGGCCCATTGGGACCTGGGCGTCCCCGAGCCCGCCGACGTGCGCCGCATCATCGGCCTGTCCTTGGTCGATGCCTGCCAGGTGCTGCTGCCCTGGGCACCGGGCAACCTGCACCGGCAGGTGGCGGAATCCTACAAACAGGCGTTCCGGGCGCTTCGGCTGCTGCCCGAACGCGAAGAACCGCTGTTCCCCGGCGTGCGCGAGGCCCTGGACACGCTGGAAACCGAAGGCTGGCTGCTGGGTTTGGCCACCGGCAAGTCGCGGCGCGGCGTCGAAGCCATGCTGGACAGCCACGACCTGCACGGCCGCTTCGTCACCATCCAGACCGCCGACGACAATCCCGGCAAGCCTGATCCCGCCATGCTGCTCAGGGCCTCGGCGGAAACCGGGGTGGAGGTGGGGCGCATGGTGATGGTGGGCGACACCGTCTACGACATGCAGATGGCGAAATCCGCCAAGGTCGCCGGGCTGGGGGTGTCGTGGGGCTATCACCACATGGAAGAATTGGGTCAGGCCGGCGCCGCCTTGGTAGTGGATGATTTCGACACCCTGGGCGAGATCGCCGCCCGCCTGATCGGGGACGGCCCATGCGCATGAAAACCGCACTCCAAGTCGCCGCCGGCGCCGCCGCGTTGGTGGCGGTGGTGATGATCGCCGCCACCAAGTCGGTGGATTTCGAGCGCTACAAGGGCTACCTGTCCGAACTGGTGCTGGCGGAAACCGGCCGCACCCTGACTTTCGGCGGGCCGGTGAAGCTGCGTCTGGGATTGGTGCCGTCGCTGATCGCCGAAAAGGTCACCTTGTCCAACGTCGCCGACGGCTCGCGCCCCCAGATGCTGACCATCGAACGGGTCGAGGCGGAAGTGGCTTTGCCGGCGCTTTTGCGCAAGGAAATCCTGATCCAGCGCCTGATCGTCTCCAGCCCCGACATCTTGCTGGAAAAGGGCAACTGGCGGCTGACGGACCAGGGCGACACCGGCAAAGCCGCCACGCCGACCCGCTTCAACCTGCGGGAACTGAAGATCAAGAACGCCAAGGTGCAATGGGACGATGGCACCGGCATCCGACAGATGGCCTTGCACAAACTGGTGGTGGTGCCCGAACAGGGGGCGGCCGGGGGCTTGCGGTTGAATTCGGTGGGCGACGCCTTCGGCAAATATTTCGAGGTGGCGGGAAGCCTGGGCAATTTGGGCGCCGCTTTGGCCGGCAAACCCTTTCCCGTCAGCCTGAAGGGGTCCATGCCCGGCACCATCGTGTCGGTGGAAGGGTCGGTGGCGTCGCTGCCCGATCTCTCGGGGCTGGACCTGAAGGTGGGCTTGCAGGCCGACGACTTGGCCGAACCCCTAAGACTGGTCAGCGGGCACGGCTTCGGCTCGTTGGGGCCGTTGCGCCTGTCGGCGCGGTTGAACGACAGCGGCGGCGCCTTGGGGCTTGGCGATCTGGACCTCAGCGCCGGTCGGCGCGACACCCTGTTCGTGACGGCGAAGGGCGTCCTGCGCGATCTGCGCCGTTTCTCGGGGATCGATGTGGCGGTGCAGGCGGAAAGCGAGGATCTGGGGCGTCTTTCTTCCAGCCTGGGGATGAGCCTGCCCGCGCTTCGTGCCGTCAAGATGGCGGCGCTGTTGCGGGACGGCAAGGATGGCTGGACGGCGTCCGACCTGAAGGTGCACGCGGGGGGCAGCGATATTGCCGGCGAGATCGGGCTGAGCCAGGGCAAACGCTGGAACGTTCGGGCCAAGCTGCATTCCACCCATCTGGATTTGGGGGATTTCGCCAGCAAGGCGCCCAGTGGGCCGGCGGGCGACCGGTTGTTGCCCAACGCCGCCATCCCTGCGCAGATCCTGCGCGACATCGACGCCGACCTCGAGGTGACGGCCGACAAGCTGGTGCTGGGGGGGGCGACCGTGCAGGCGGCGACCGCCAAGGCGGGGTTGCGGCACGGAATGCTGACCTTGGACCCTGTCGCCGGCGGCATCGCCGGTGGACGTTTCGAGGGTAAGTTGAGCCTTGATTCCCGCCCTGCCCAGCCGCTCGCCGCGCTGCGTCTGGATGCCGCCGAGGTGGATTTGGGTCGTCTGCTGCGCGAGGCCGGGTCCGACCTGCTGCACGGCGGGCAAGCTTCGCTGAACCTGGCCTTGCGAGGACGGGGCGCCGACCTGCGGGCCATGGCCGCCAGCGCCAACGGTTCGGCCTTGCTGCGCCTGGGCAATGGCGAGGTGCGCAACCGCGCCTTCGGCTGGGCCGGGGGCGACGTGTTCAGCCAGGTGTTGGGGATCCTCAATCCGCTGGCGCAAAGCCGTGACACCACGCAAGTGACCTGCGCGGTGATGCATTTTCGTCTGAAGGACGGCATCGCCGTCACCGATCGCGGCGTCGCCTTGCAAAGCGACGGCGTCGACGTGGTCGGCTCGGGCACCATCGACCTGCGCGACGAAGGGCTGGACCTGGGGTTCACCCCTCGGGCCAAAGAAGGCTTGGGGCTGTCGGTGGGCAGCCAATTGGCGGGTTTCACCCGGTTGCGCGGCACCTTGGCGGCGCCGCGATTGTCGGTGGACGAGATCGGCGCCGCCAAGACCGCGTTGTCGGTGGGGGCGGCGGCGGCCACCGGCGGATTGTCGCTGTTGGGCGAATTGTTGTTGGACAAGGTCACCGCCGACAGCGAGCCCTGCCGCACCGCCCTGGCCATGGGAACGGCACCGGCGAAAAAGGGCGGCGGCGGATTTTTCGAGGACTTGTTCGGCCGCTGATTTTGCCGTATTGGGGCGGCCATTCGGCAATAAAGGGCGGGACCATGCTGGGCAAGACCATGAAGCGTTTCCACAAGCAGGCGGGTGCCGCCGTGGTCGAGGGCGGCTTCGCCGTGCAACTGGACGGCCGCGGCATCAAGAGTCCGGCCGGGCGCAGGCTGGAAGTGCCCAGCCACAAGCTGGCCCTGGCCATCGCCGCCGAATGGGACGCCCAGGTCGACGAGATCAAGCCCCACACCATGCCGCTGACCCAGTTGGCCAGCACGGCGTTGGACCGGGTGGGGCCGGAACGCGCCGCCATCATCGAACAATTGCTGGCCTATGCCGGCACCGACCTTCTGTGCTATCGCGCCGAATCGCCGTCCGATCTGGTGGACATGCAGACCAAGTCCTGGCAGCCGCTGCTGGACTGGGCCGCCACCCACCTGGATGCCGCCCTGGTCACCACCACCGCCCTGATGGCGGTGGACCAGCCGCCCCAGGCCCTGGCGGCGCTGTCGGCCAAGCTGGCTTCCTATGACGTCTGGCGGCTGACCGTGGCCCAGGCCGCCTGCGCCGCCTCGGGGTCGTTGGTCCTGGCCCTGGCCCTGGTGGAAGGCCGCGTCGACGGCGAGACGTGCTTCGCCGCCTCCAACGTCGACGAAGCCCACCAGATCGCGCTGTGGGGCGACGACGCCGAAGCCGCCGACCGCCGCGAGCGGCTGCGCCGCGACATCCTGGCGGCGGCGGAAATGCTGGCTTTGCTGGGGTGAACGGCAAGCCCTTTTACTTTCGTGCGCCGATAATATTGTTGCGCCGTGGCGGCTATGGCCAATTCGGCAGTTTTCTGCCGCTTTGCGGTAAATAAATCGGTATTGGCGGGCCGTATTTTTTTCGTGGTAAGACGCCCCCCCAAATGGTATCTGCACTTCCCTGATCATAAGGGTGTGGGCCGCCAGGACCCCGCCGAAGCCTTGAAGGCGAAGCCCTTACCTTAGGGGGAATCGGATGCAGGAAATCATTCGTCAGTTGGAAGAAAAGCGAAACCGCGCCCGTCTGGGTGGCGGCGAGAAGCGTATCGCTTCGCAGCACGCCAAGGGCAAGCTGACTGCCCGTGAACGCATCGAGCTGCTTCTCGACGCCGACTCGTTCGAAGAATGGGACATGTTCAAGGAGCACCGCTGCACCGATTTCGGCATGGACCAGCAGTCCATCCCCGGTGACGGCGTGGTGACCGGCTACGGCACCATCAACGGTCGCCTGGTCTTCGTGTTCAGCCAGGACTTCACCGTGTTCGGCGGCTCGCTGTCGGAAGCCCACGCGGAAAAGATCTGCAAGATCATGGACAAGGCGGTGCAGGTCGGCGCCCCGGTCATCGGCCTGAACGATTCGGGCGGCGCCCGCATCCAGGAAGGTGTCGCCAGCTTGGCCGGCTATGCCGAAGTGTTCCAGCGCAACGTCGATGCCTCGGGCGTGGTGCCGCAGATTTCCATGATCATGGGCCCGTGCGCCGGCGGCGCCGTCTACAGCCCGGCCATGACCGACTACATCTTCATGGTCAAGGACAGCTCGTACATGTTCGTGACCGGTCCCGACGTGGTCAAGACCGTGACCCACGAGACCGTCACCGCCGAGGAACTGGGCGGCGCCATCACCCATTCGACCAAGTCCGGCGTCGCCGACCTGGCCTTTGAAAACGACGTGGAAGCCCTGCTGCAACTGCGCCGCTTCATGGATTTCCTGCCCAGCTCGAACCGCGAGAAGCCGCCGGTGCGTCCGACCCACGACGCCCCCGAGCGCAAGGAAATGAGCCTGGATACCCTGATCCCGGACAATCCCAACAAGCCCTACGACATGCGGGAACTGATCCTGAAGGTCGTGGACGAAGGCGATTTCTTCGAGGTTCAGCCCGGCTACGCCGGTAACATCATCGTCGGTTACGCCCGCATGGAAGGCTCGACGGTGGGCATCGTCGCCAACCAGCCCATGGTGCTGGCCGGCTGCCTGGACATCGATTCGTCCATCAAGGCCGCCCGCTTCGTGCGCTTCTGCGACGCCTTCAACATCCCCGTCGTCACCTTCGTCGACGTGCCCGGCTTCCTGCCCGGCACCGCCCAGGAATATGGCGGCATCATCAAGCACGGTGCCAAGCTGCTTTACGCCTATGCCGAAGCCACCGTGCCGAAGATCACCGTCATCACCCGCAAGGCCTATGGCGGCGCTTACGACGTGATGAGCTCGAAGCACCTGAAGGGCGACGTCAACTTCGCCTGGCCCACCGCCGAAATCGCGGTCATGGGCCCCAAGGGCGCGGTCGAGATCATCTTCCGCCAAGACATCGGCGATGCCGAGAAGATCGCGGCCCGCACCGAGGAATACCGGCAGAAATTCGCCAATCCCTTCATCGCCGGCCATCGCGGTTTCATCGACGACGTCATCATGCCGCACTCGACCAGGAAGCGCATCTGCCGCTCGCTGGCCATGCTGAAGGACAAAAAGCTGGAACGTCCGGTGCGCAAGCACGGCAACATTCCGCTGTGATGGGGGGAACGGGTATGTTCACCAAGATTCTGATCGCCAATCGCGGCGAAATCGCCTGCCGCGTCATCAAGACCGCCAAGAAGATGGGCATCAAGACGGTGGCGGTGTATTCCGACGCCGACAAGGACGCCCTGCACGTCCAGATGGCCGACGAGGCCGTGCATCTGGGCCCGCCGCCTTCCGCCCAGTCCTATCTGCTGGCCGACAAGATCGTCGAAGCCTGCTTGAAGACCGGCGCCCAGGCGGTGCATCCGGGTTACGGCTTCCTGTCGGAAAAGCGCGAGTTCCAGGAAGCCCTGGCCAAGGCCGGCATCACCTTCATCGGTCCCGACGCCCACGCCATCTTCGCCAT
>JAIWOG010000038.1 GCA_020217035.1 Magnetospirillum sp.
GCGGCATCGTCTCGATGTCGGCCACCGACCACATGGGCCTGAACCTGTCCGCCTTCCACATGGTGGAAATCACCAAGGGCGACTGGAAGATGATCGACTGATCCCTTAGCGCGGTCCCGTCTTTGCGCGGGGCCGCGTCTTGATCCTTCATAATCAAGGAAATCCTGAATGGCGGAACTGCTGCAATACCTGTTCGCCGGCCTGACTTCCGGGGCGATCTACGCCCTGGCCGGCCTGGGTTTCGCCATCATCTACAACGCCAGCCACGTCATCAACTTCGCCCAGGGCGAGTTCATCATGATCGGCGGAATGGCCACCGCCACCTTGACCGCAGCCGGCGTGCCGCTGCCGGCGGCGGCCTTGGCCGCCATGGCGTTGACCATGCTGGTGGGGGTGGCGCTGGAAAAGTTCGCCATCGAGCCGGCGCGTGACGCCGACGTGGTCACCATCATCATCATCACCATCGGCGCCTCGATCTTCCTGCGCGGCGCCGCCCAGGTGGTGTGGGACAAGGAATTCCATTCCCTGCCGCCTTTTTCCGGCGAAGACCCCATCCGCGTCCTGGGCGCCACCTTGATGCCGCAAAGCCTGTGGGTGGTGGGCGTCGCCATGGCGGTGATCGCCGGGCTTTGGTGGTTCTTCAACCGCACGCTGTTCGGCAAGGCCATGCTGGCCACTTCCTTCAACCGGCTGGCGGCGCAGTTGATGGGCATCGGCGTCAAGAAGGTACTGCTGGTCAGCTTCGCCCTGTCGGCGGCCTTGGGCGCCATCGGCGGCATCGTCGTCACCCCCATCGCCTTCACCAATTACGAAGCCGGCATCATGCTGGGGCTGAAAGGCTTCTCGGCCGCGGTGCTGGGGGGCTTGGGCAACGGCATGGGGGCGGTGGTCGGCGGCCTGATCGTCGGCATCGCCGAGGCGTTGGGGGCGGGTTACGTGTCGTCGGCCTACAAGGACGCCATCGCCTTCGTCATCATCTTGTTCGTGCTGTTCTTCATGCCCAACGGACTGTTCGGCAAGAAGGGCGTGGATCGGGTGTGAGCATGGCCAAGCTGATGCAAGCACGCACCGGCGGCCTGGCGCTGCTGGCCCTGGTGTTGGCGGTCTCGCCCCTAAGCTTCGCCAATGCCTATTATTACGACGTGGCGGTGGGAGCGCTTTTCAACGCCATGATCTGCGTCGGCCTCAACCTGTTGATCGGCTATGGTGGCCAGATCAGCCTGGGACACGGCGCCTTCTTCGCTTTGGGGGCCTATGCCAGCGCCATCGGCACCAGCCGCTGGGGGCTGCCGCCGCTGGCGGCGCTGGCCGGCGGCGGCGCTTTGGTGGGGCTGTTGGCCTTTGCCCTGGCGCGGCCGATCTTGCGCTTGAAGGGCCATTACCTGGCCATGGCCACCCTGGGCGTGGGCATGATCATCTACATCGTGTTGAAGACCGAGGCGCAATGGACCGGCGGCCCCGACGGCGTGGGCGTCGATCCCTTGACCTTGGCCGGCTTCACCCTGGACACCGACCGCCAATGGTACTGGCTGGGGGCTGGGCTGTTGCTGCTGGTGGTGTGGCTGGCGCTGAACCTGGTGGAATCGCCGGTGGGACGCGCCCTGCGTGCCGGGCACGGCGCCCAAATCGGCGCCGAGGTGGTGGGCGTCGACACCAGCCATTACAAGGTGCTGATGTTCGTGGTCTCGGCGGTTCTGGCCAGCGTCGTCGGCTCGTTGTTCGCCCACAAGAACGGCTTCATCACCCCGGACATCGCCGGCTTCCACCGCTCCATCGAATTGGTCACCATGGTGGTGCTGGGCGGCATGGCGTCCATCTTCGGTTCGGTGCTGGGGGCGTTGCTGCTGACCCTGTTGCCGCAATTCCTCGCCGGTTTCGACGATTACGAAGCGATGATCTTCGGCGCCATCATGATGGGCACCATGATCTTCCTGCCCAAGGGCTTGCTGCCCAGTCTGCTGGCTTTGCTGAAGAAGTCGTTTGGGGGGCGATCATGAGCCTGCTGCGGGTGGAAAGCCTGTCCAAGGAATTCGGCGGCGTCCACGCCATCGAAGACCTGTCCTTCGCCGTTCAGGCCGGCACCATCCATTCCATCATCGGCCCCAACGGTGCCGGCAAGACCACGTTGTTCAACCTGATCACCGGCATCTACACGCCATCGGCCGGAACGGTGGAATTCGACGGCCGCCCCATCGCCGGGCTGGCGCCCAGCCGTCTGGCGGCCATGGGCCTCAGCCGCACCTTCCAGAACCTGCAGGTGTTCTTCAACATGACGGCCATGGAAAACGTCATGGTCGGCGCCCATCTGCACCTGGACCGCCGGTTCTGGCCGTCCTTGCTGCGGCTGCCCGGACAGGTGCGGCGCGACCGCGCCTGCCGCGACGAATGCGCCCGCTTGATGGAGTTCTCGGCCTGGGTGCTTACGTGGATGCTGACGCGTCCGCCATGCCCTATGGGGCGCTGAAGCGCCTCGAAATCGCCCGCGCCCTGGCCGCCAAGCCGAAAATGCTGTTGCTGGACGAACCGGCGGCGGGGCTGAACGCCACCGAAAGCCGCGAGATCGACCAGGTCATCAAGAAGGTGGCGGCGCAGGGGGTCACCGTGGTGCTGGTGGAACACGACATGAAGATGGTGATGGGCATTTCCGACCACATCCTGGCGCTGGATTACGGCCGCAAGCTGGCCGAGGGCAATCCGGCCGAGATCAGATCCAATCCCGACGTGGTCGCCGCCTATCTGGGGGCGCAGTGCTGATGATGTTGGAAATCGACGACCTGTCCAGCCATTACGGTCGCATCCAGGCGCTGGACGGCATTTCACTGGCGGTGGCGCAAGGCGAGCTGGTGGCTCTGGTCGGCGCCAACGGCGCCGGCAAGACCACGCTGCTGCGCTGCCTGTCCGGCGTGCAGCCGACCAGCGGCGGCCGGATCCGCTTCGACGGCCAGGACATCACCCGAGCCGCCCCCGAACGTCGGGTGGCCTTGGGCGTCGCCCAAGTCCCCGAGGGCCGCCAGGTATTCGGGCCGCTCAGCGTCGAGGACAATTTGCGTCTGGGCGCTTATCGCCGCCAGGGCAAGGACGTGGCCGCCGATTTGGGGCGCATGTACGACTTGTTCCCGGTGTTGTTCAAGAAGCGGGAACTGCCCGCTGGCACGCTTTCCGGCGGTCAGCAACAGATGCTGGCCATCGCCCGCGCCCTGATGAGCGACCCGCGGCTGTTGTTGCTGGACGAGCCCAGCATGGGACTGGCGCCGATGCTGGTGGAAGAGATCTTCCAGGTGGTGGCCGGGTTGCGCGGCCAGGGCGTCACCATCTTCCTGGTCGAGCAGAACGCCCATGCCGCCCTGGCCCTGGCCGACCGCGCCTATGTGCTGGAAACCGGCCGGATGGTCATGCAAGGGGCGGGGGCCGCCTTGTTGGCCGACGACCGCATCAAGGAAGCCTATTTGGGTCTATGACTTATACTATTGCGTGTGATGCGGCGGCAAAAACGCGTGGCGAGGCGTGGGGGATCATGCTTCAATGGCGGCTCCGTTCGCCAAGGTGGACCGATGAAAACCTGCACCGCCATCCGTCACGTCGCCTTCGAGGATCTGGACCTTTTGGAGCCTGTCCTCTGTCGGCGCGGTTTTTCCATCACCATGATCGACGCCCCCTTGGGTGGGGTGGAGGACCTGGATCCGCTGGCTGACGACCTTTTGGTGGTGTTGGGCGGCCCCATCGGCGTCTATGACGAGGCGGACTTCCCGTTCCTTTCCGCCGAAATCGAGCTGGTGCGCCGCCGCCTTGAGGCCGACCGTCCAACCCTGGGATTGTGCCTTGGGTCGCAGATCATGGCCCGCGCCCTGGGGGCCAGGGTCTATCCCAATCCCAACGGCAAGGAAATCGGCTGGTCCGCCCTGACCCTGACCGATGCCGCCGAGGCGTCGGCCCTTTACCAATTGGGCGGTCATCCGGTGTTGCATTGGCACGGCGACACCTTCGACCTTCCCCATGGGGCGGTGCGCCTGGCCTCGACCCCCAGGACCGCCAACCAGGCGTTCTCGGTGGGGCAATGCGGGCTGGCGCTGCAATTCCACGTCGAGGCGTCGATCCAGGGCTTGGAACGCTGGTATGTGGGCCATGTGGGCGAGATTTCGGCCACCCCCGATATCAGCGTCGCCAGCCTGCGGGCCCAGGCCCAAGCGGACGGCGCCGCCATGCAGACCATCGGTCCGACCATGTTTTCCGCCTGGCTCGATCAAGTGTGCGCGTAGCTGTTCAGGTTTCTGAAACCCATGTATAATGCGGCCTCGAAGCTACGGCGCGGGCCAACAACCGGAAGAATACCGCAGTGGATGACAAGCTGAATGAGGAAGACGTCGCGAAGCTGTTGGCCAATCCGTCGGCCGAAATTCGCGCCGAGATCGCCGAAAAGATCGCCGGCCAGCATCCCAGCCTCAGCGATCAGCAACGCAAGCTGGCGGAAGACATCTTCCGGCTGATGGTCAAGGACGCCGAAGTCCGTGTGCGCGAGGCGTTGTCACGCCAATTGAAGGAAAATCCCTCGGTTCCCCACGACGTGGCGGCCAGTCTGGCCCGCGACGTGGAATCGGTGTCGTTGCCGATCCTGCAATTCTCGGAAGTGCTGACCGACGAGGATCTGATCGAGATCATCAAAAGCCAAAGCCCGGAAAAGCAGGTGGCGGTGGCCAAGCGGGCGCATGTGTCGGCCGGTGTCGCCGACGCCCTGGTGGACACCCACAACGAGGCTGTGGTGGCCACCTTGGTGGGCAATGAAGGCGCCGAGATCGCCGAGGGCACCTTGCGGCGCGTCGCCGACGAATTCGGCGCTTCCGATGTGGTGAGCGCCCCCCTGGTCGGGCGCCGCAATCTGCCGGTGACGGTGGCCGAACGGCTGATGACACGGGTTTCGGAAAACCTGCGCCAGGCGCTGATGACGCGTCCGGACATGACCCCGGAAACCGCCACCAACTTGTTGCTGCACGCCCGCGAACTGGCGGTGCTGGGCTTGGCCGAAGCCGACACCGACGTGCTGAAACTGGTGGACCACCTGTACCGCAACGCCCGTTTGACGCCGTCCATCATCCTGCGCGCCGTGTGCATGGGCGACATGACCTTCTTCGAGGCGGCCATGGCCAAGCTGGCCCGCATCAAGCTGGAAAACGCCCGCACCCTGATCCATGACGCCGGAAAACGCGGCTTCGAGGCGCTGTTCGACAAGGCGGGGCTTCCCAAGGCGTTCTATGCCGCCATGCGGGCCGCCATCGACGTTTCCTACGAGATGGAATATGACGGCGGCCCCAACGACCGCGAGCGTTTCTCGCGCCGCATGATCGAACGGATTCTGACCCAGTATGGCGACCTGGGGGTTGACTTCGAAAACGACGACTTGGAATACCTGCTGGCCAAGATGAACGAATTGCCGGGCTCAAGCCTCGGCGACTGAGTGATCGGCGGCCAGCGGAAGTGACAGGCGCCCCCTTTTCGGGGCGGCAGGGGAATAGGGCAGGGAATGGCGGACAAGGGCAAGCTCGCGACCAAGGTCGTGGACAAGGACGCGGAAAATCGCAAGGAAATCATCCGCACCATCAAGGGGCCGGTGGTCGCGCGTCTGCAGGAACTGGTTCCGGCTTTCGCCGCCTATGAAGATCCCTATGGCACCATCATGTCCACCCCCGATTTGCTGCATGCCTGCTTGCAGTTGGTGCGGACCCGACGCGACAAGTTCCAGGAATTCCTGACCGACAGCGCCGGCAACCCGGTGACCACCGACGACAGCCCGCTGCGTTGCGGCCGGTCCTTGGACCAGATCGTCGCCATGGTGGTGCGATCCGGCACCAAGGCCTATGCGGAAAAGCGCTGGGCGCCCGATCCCGCCGCCGCCAAGCCGGTGGTGACGCACGGGCAGAAAAGCCTGCTGGACAAGCTGAAGGAACTGGTGGGCGGCAAGTGGAGCGAGGCCGAACAGCCCAAGCCCAGCCCGACCCAGGGCGACCGCTTTTATGCCGCCATCAAGGACCACCTGGACTTTGATTGGCAGGTGCCGCTGATCCCTTATTTCGCCGAATTGCCGTTGAAGCTGATCAACGAACTGGGCCGCGGCGTCACCGCGTTGCGCACCCCCGAGGGCATCGCCGCCTTGGCCGATATCGGCCGCCATTCCATGGAACAGGCCCGCAAGATCATGTCCGACGCCATGATGCGCGAGATGCTGGACACCCAGCCCTTGGCGGCCAAGGGCGTCGCCTTCCTGGGCAAGGACCGCTACGAGTTCCTGCATGGCGCCGTCTATGAGAAGATGGGCGAGAACTTCTGGGAAATGTGCGTCGATTGCGACCGCCTGGAAGCCATGGAAGTGCAGAACGCCAAGGATCTGGAGCAGATGGCCGATTGGCTGCATCTGATCTCGGGCGAGACCATCAACCAGATCGTCACCTACCTGCAGTTCCACCAGATTCCCATTTTCCTGGGGGTGGCCCAGGAAAAGCTGGGCGAGCAGACCTTCAGCGAAATCTTCGGCCCGCCCGGCAACAAGAAGCTGATCAAGCAGTTCTGCGAAAAGGTCGCCAGGACTCCGCTGGACCCCGCCGACCCTTTGGAAGACCTGAAACGCCGCTTGCCCGATGTCTTCAACGCCTATCTGCGGTCGCCGACGGATTTCGAAAAAGGGCTGTGATCAGCCCTTTTTCTTTTCCATGTGCTGGCGGAACGATTCGCATGGGTCGGGGCGTTCGGCCCGCGCGGTGAACCACACCACGTCGAAGGGCAGGGTGTCCGAATCATAGCCTTCCGCGTATCGGGTCGGGTCGTCCTTGCCGGCCTGAACCTCGACGAAGGCGATGGTCAGCAATTTGCGGCCCGGGGCCATTTCCGACAGATGGGTGGGGGCAGCCAGATCCTTGCGCACATGGCCGGCGCCGGCGATCAGGATGGATTTCGGTCCTTGCGCCACGGCAAAGGCCATCACCGCGTCGCGGGCCCGTTGCACCCGCACCATGGCTGGCAGGGCTCGGTCGGGCAGCATATGGCAATGCCCCGCCTGGATGTCGGCTTCCATGGCTTGGCGCTGCGCGGGCGGCTGGGGCTTTTCAAGGCCCAGCTTGCCGGCCCAGGCGGCGGGAACGTCGCCCTTGGCGATGACCTTGGTCTCGTCGCGCGACAGGTTGGCCGCACCAAGGCGGGCGCCGCCGGCCAAGGCGGCCTGGGCGATGGGGCGGTAATTGACCTGCCAATCGGGCCAGCCCGACTTGTCCCAGTTCAAGGCGGCCCCCAGGCCGTCGGCGTCGCCGGGACGAGTGGCCAGGTAATCGGCCAGAACCGGGGCTTGGGCGCTGTCGATCATCTCGAAGGCGACCATGGGCTGCTGCCAAGTGGAGACCAGGCGCCCGACCACCCAGGCTTGCAGCGCATGGTGGTCGGCGTTGTCGTGGGTTTCCCCCAGCATCACGATGTCCGACGCCCGGGCCTGTTCCAACACTTGATCGGGGGTGGCGAAGGTTCGTTGTTCGGGCAGCCAGATCCGGCCCGCCAGGGGATGCTCCCGCTGCAAGGGCAAGGTGGGCGCGGGGATTGGATCGGCATGGGCGAATCCGGAAAGGGCGGACAGCACGCAGGCGGCGACCAGGGACCTAAGGCGCATGGCAGGGTTCCAAGACGATGGCGTCGGGGCCGCCACTATAGTCCGAGACCGGCCGGCAGTCGCCCCCCACGCAAAGCCGATGGTCGGCCACCACCCCCGAGCGGGCCAGGATCAGCCTGGACAGTCTCGGTGTGTGGGGGCGCCACACATACCAGCCGTCCACCAGTCTGGCGTCGTCGGCCGGTTCCATGCCGGCGCCGCTGCCCTTGACGCGGGCTTCCATCAAATCCAGGCCGTCGGGGGTGACACGCCAATCTTCCTGCCATTCCACCTTTTCGATGGAATGGTGCCAGCGCAAGGAAAAGCTGTCATCGGCCAGCATCACCCGGGTGGAGACGGCGGACAAGGCCGCCGCCAGACACAGGCCGATCACGCCGCCGCCGCGGCTTTGCGGCCGCGTCGCCACTGCCACAGGATGAAGCCGACGGCCACGGCGAAGCCCATTTCGTCGGTGATGGGCAAGGCCGCCACCAGCAGGCCGGCGCCGATGGTGGCCCACGCCCGTTCCGGCCAGGTCAGGTCGGTGACGAAATGGCCGATGGCGGCGCCACCCCACAGCGCGATGCCCAGCAGGGCCTTCAGCACGATATAGCCCACCGCCAGCACGGTGGGGTCGCCTTGCAGCATCAAGGCCGGGTCGTAGACCGCCATGAACGGCACCACGTAGCCAGCGGCGGCGATGCGGGTGGCCAGGAAGCCGATCTGCATGTGGCCGGCGCGGGCGATGGAACTGGCGGCCAGCGCCGCCAAGGCGACGGGCGGGGTCAAGTCGGCCATGATGCCGAAATAGAACACGAACATGTGCGAGACGATCAGTGGCACTCCCATCTGCAACAAGGCAGGGGCGGCGATGGAGGCGGTGATGATGTAGTTGGGAATGGTGGGCAGGCCGGTGCCCAGCACGATGCAGGCGACCATGGTCAGAAGCAGCGCCAGCAGCAGGTTGCCGCCCGACAGCGCCACCACCGCGCCGGCGAACCCGGACGCGATGCCGGTCAGGGTGGTGACGCCGATCAGCACGCCCACCAGGGCGCAGGCGATGCCGACGCCGACGGCGTTGCGGGCGCCGTCGGCCATGGACCCCAGCAGCAAGTTCAAGGTCTGGCGGCCTTTGGCGAAAAGCAGGCAGGGCAGCGCCACGCCCAGCACCAGGCAGGCGATCAGGATCTCGGCCCGCAATCCGGCACGGTGCAGGGCGGCGGCGGCCAGGGCCAAGCCCAGCCAGAACACCCAGCGCAGCAGGTTCTTGGGGATGGCGCCGGCCATGGCGTGGCCGACGATCAGCAAGGCCGTGCAGCCCAGGCCGATGACGCCGGCGAACAGCGGCGTGTAGCCGGAAAACAGCAAGGTGACCAGGGCGACCAGCGGCAGGAACAGATACCAGCCTTCCTTCACCGCTTTCAGGGCGCTGGGGCATTCAGACTTGGGCAGGCCGATCAGGCCGCGCTTGCCGGCTTCCAGGTGCACCATCCAAAAGGCGCTGGCGTAATAAAGCACGGCGGGGATGATGGCCGCCAAGGCGATCTCGGAATAGGGCACGCCGATGGTTTCGGCCATGATGAAGGCCACCGCCCCCATCACCGGGGGCATGATCTGCCCGCCCATGGACGCTGTCGCCTCGACGGCGCCGGCGAAGGCAGGGCGATAGCCGAAACGGGTCATCAGCGGAATGGTGAACTGGCCGGTGGTCAGCACGTTGGCGACACCCGAGCCGTTGATGGTGCCCATGAAACCCGACGAGATGACGCTGACCTTGGCCGGACCGCCCTTGGCCCAGCCCACCAGCCCCAGCGACACGTCGTTGAACAGCCGGATCATCCCCGCATGTTCCAGGAAGGCGCCGAACAGGATGAACAGGAAGATGTAGGTGGACGACACGAAGGTGGGCGTCCCATAGATGCCTTCGGTGCCCAGGAACAACTGGTCGATCAACTGGTCGAAGCCGAAACCGCGATGGGCCAAGGGACCCGGCAGGTCCGGCCCCAGCAGGGCGTAGGGAATGAACACCCCGCACAGGATGGGCAAAGCCAGACCCATGATGCGCCGGGCCGCTTCGAACACCAGGGCGATGACCACCACGCCGACGGCGATGTCGGTGGTGGTGGGGTCGCCCGAGCGCAGGATCAGGTCGTGTTCGTAAACCCAGTGATAGAAGCCCAGGCCGAAGCCACTCAGTCCCAAGATCCAGTCGTACCAGGGAATGGCGGTGCGGCCATGGGACTTGCGGATGCCGAACAGCAGGAACGCGGTCAGCAACAGGAAACCCACGTGAACCGAACGCACCACTTGCGTGGACAGCGGCGTGAAGGTGGCGGTCCACACCTGGAACAGGGAAAAGGCGATGCCGACCAGGAACAC
>JAIWOG010000039.1 GCA_020217035.1 Magnetospirillum sp.
CGCCTTGGCAGACGGCCCCTGAAGGAAGGCGTGACCCCCGTGGCTGTCGGCCTGGTTGTCGGCGTGCGTTTGGGACGAGGCGGTCATGAAGAGCCCTGCGCGTCTGTAATCAAGGGGAAAGGGCGTCGGACCGGGTGGCCCGACGCCAGGGGAAAGCGCGGGCTTACTTCAGCACGCCCTTTTCACGATAGTACTTGGCGGCGCCGGGATGCAGCGGCACCGGGCTTTTGGTCGCCGCCTCGGACAGGCTGATGGCCTTGGCGGCGGCATGGGCCGCTTGCAGTTGGTCCAGGTTCTCGTACAAGCCCTTGGTCATGTCATAGGCCAACTGGTCCGAGACGCCGGAATGGGTGACCAGGAAGTTCTGCACGGCGGCGGTGGGGACGTCGGCGCTTTGTCCGCCATAGGTGCCGGCGGGGATGGTGGCGGTGATGTAGGCGGGGTCGCCGACCTTGGCGACGACCTCGGCCGGCACCGGCACGATGACGATGGACACCGAATTGGACAGGTCACGAATCGAGGAGACGCCCAGCCCGGCCGATTGCAGGGTGGCGTCGATCTGGCGGTTCTTCATCAGATCCACCGATTCGCCGAACGGCAGGTATTCGACGCGGGCGAAGTCCTTATAGGTCATGCCGGCGGCGGCGAAGATGGCCCGCGCGTTCAGCTCGGTGCCCGACTTGGGGGCGCCGACCGAGATCTTCTTGCCCTTCAGGTCGGCCAGGGTCTTGATGCCGGATTCGGCCGAGGCGACGATCTGGATGTAGTTGGGATAAATGCCGGCGATGCCGCGCAGCTTGTCCAGCTTGGCCTTGAAGCCCACTTCCTCGTTGCCGTCCCAGGCTTGGGACAAAGAATCGCCCAAGGTGAAGCCGATCTCGCCGCGAGCTTGGCTCAGCAGGTTCAGGTTTTCCACCGACGCCTTGGTCGCCTGGACCGACGCTTTCACGTCGGGAATCTTGCCATAGATATTGGAAAGCGCCACGCCCAGCGGATAGTAGACGCCGCTGGTGCCGCCGGTCAGCACGGTGACGAATTGTTCGGCGCGGGCTGGAAGCGAGGCCAGCAGGCCGCAGGCGACCAAAGCCGCGGGAATCAGTCTCAGCATGAAATCCTCCGTTTTGATTTATTCAGAATTATTTTCGGCAAGCCTAACCCGAGTGGCGCAGTCAGGCAAGCTGATGGTATGACCAAATAAAAAGGGCCGGTCCAAGCGGACCGGCCCTTGCCGTCGACATTTCTGTCGTCGTTACATCATGCCCAAGGTCTTGGGCAGCCACAACGACACCGCCGGCACATAGGTGACCAGCACCAGGAAGCCCAGCATGGCCATCAGCCAGGGCATGACGGCGACCGTCAGCTCGGTGATGCCCATCTTGGTGATGCCCGACGCCACGTAAAGGTTCAGGCCCACCGGCGGGTGGCACATGCCCACTTCCATGTTGACGACGATCAGGATGCCGAAATGGATGGGGTCGATGCCCAGCTTCATGGCCACCGGGAACAGGATAGGGGCCATGATCAACACGATGGACGACGGTTCCATGAAGTTGCCGGCGGCCAGCAGCAGAACGTTGGTCACCAGCAGGAAGGCGATGATGCCCAGTTCCTTGCCGACGATCCAATCGGCGATGGCTTGCGGGATGTTCTCGTTGGCCAGCACGAAGCTGAACAGCACCGCGTTGGTGATGATGTAGAGCAGCATGGCCGACATGGAGGCCGAGGACAGCAGGATCTTGGGCACGCCGCGCAACGGCATGTCCTTGTAGATGAACACGGCGACGATGAAGGCGTAGACGGCGCTCATGGCGGCGGCTTCGGTGGGGGTGAAAATGCCCGAATAGATGCCGCCGATGACGACGACAATCAGCATCAAGCCCCAGGACGCATCCTTGAAGGTGCGGAAGCGTTCGCTCCAGCTGGCCTTGGGCATGCGCGGATAGTTGTTCTTCCAGGCGCGGTACCAGGTGACGATACCCAGCAAGGTGGCCAGCATCAGGCCGGGGACGACGCCGGCCATGAACAGGGCGCCCACCGACGAATTGGTGGCGACCGCGTACATGACCATGACGATGGACGGCGGGATCAGGATGCCCAAGGCGCCTGAAGTGGTGATGACGCCGGCACCGAACGAACGCGGGAAGCCCTGCTTGACCATGGCCGGCAGGATCACCGAGCCGATGGCCACCACGGTGGCGGGCGACGAACCGGAAACGGCGGCGAACAGGGCGCAGGCGATGACGCCGGCCAGGCCCAGGCCGCCATGCCAATGGCCGACCATGGAGGTGGCGAAGGCGATCATCCGTCGAGCCACGCCGCCATGGGTCAGGAAGTTACCGGCCAGGATGAAGAACGGGATCGCCATGATCTCGAACTTCTCGATGCCGGTGAACAGCTTCAACGCCACCGATTCGATGGGGACGTTGGTCATGGTGAACAGGAAGGTCAGAACGGTCAGACCCAGGGAAATCGAGATCGGCATGCCGGTCAACATCAGCACCAGCAGCAAGCCGAAGATCACGAAGGCGCTCATTTACCGGTCTCCTTGTTCTTGCCTTCGTGGTGGGCGATGTCCTTGGGATGCAGGCCGTCGTCCATTTCGAACCAGTTGATATCCTGGGCGGCGCGCTGTTCGTCGGTGATGTCTTCTTCCAGGCCTTCGACGTGGCCGTGGTCGTGGTGAGGCAATTCGCCGGTCTTCAGGAACGAGACGCAGACCTGCAGGAAACGGTAGCACATCAGCGCCGAGCCCAGCGGGATGGCTGAATAGACGATCCAGGTCGGCCATTCCAGGTCAGGGGTGGTGGGGCCTTCGTAAAGGTCCTCGGGGGCGATGCCGAAGAAATTGAAGATGCTGTAATGGGCGCCATTCTCCCACACGAAGGTGCCGCCCAAGGTGGCGATCACTCCGGTGAACAAGGCGCCCGACAGCAGGCCGAAAACGATGAAGCGGGCGCGGTAACGGTCGTTCAACCGGTTGATCAGCACGTCGACGCCCACGTGGATGCCGGTGCGCACGCCGAAAGCGGCTCCGAACTTCGCCATCCACACGAACATGATGATGCACAATTCCTGGGCCCAGGCGAAGTTCCAGTGGCCGACGAAATCGTACAGAAAGGACACGCCCGAGGCGTATCTGTGCATCACCGCGACGAAAATGATGACCGTCGCCGCGGCCATGAGGAAGGCGATCAGCACTTCCTCAAGATGATCCAGGGCTTTGTTGAACATGCTTGCTCCGCGCATAAAGAGGGGGGCGCCTTACCCCAAGACGCCCCCCGGTCACTCACGATATCAGTTCTTGAAACCAAGCTTGGCCGATTCGGCGTAGACGGCCTGGATGATTTCCTTGCCGACACGGCCTTCCATCTCGGTGTGAACCGGCAGCAGGGCCTTGTGCCAGGCGGCCAGGTCATCCTTGGTGGGCTGATAGAAGTCGGTCTTGCCCGAAGCCTTCATGGCGGCCAGGGCGTCGTCGTTTTCCTGCTGGGCGATGGCGTTGGCGAAGCGCGAGGCTTCGTTCATGGCCCCTTCCAGGATGGCGCGGGTGTCGGCCGGCAGGCCGTCCCAGAACTTCTTGTTGACGATGACCGCATAGCCCAGATAGCCGTGGTTGGTGACGGCGGCGAACTTCTGCACTTCGTGCATCTTTTGGGTGTACATGTTGCTGGGCGGGTTCTCGGTGCCGTCGACGACGCCGGTCTGCAGGGCTTGGTAGACTTCCGAGAAAGCCATGGATTGCGGCAAGGCGCCCAGGGCACGCATCTGGGAGTCCAGCACCTTCGACGACTGGATGCGCAGCTTCACACCCTTGAGGTCGGTCGGCAGCTTGACCGGCTTGTTGGACGACATGACCTTGAAGCCGTTATCCCAGTAAGCCAGGCCGCGGATACCCTTGGTTTCCAGCTTCTTCAGCAGTCCCTGGCCGACCGGTCCGTCGGTGACGGCGCGCAGCACCTCACGGTTCGGGAAGATGTAGGGCAGGTCGAAAACTTCGAATTCCTTGACGCCCAGCGGGCCGAACTTGGCGAGCGACGGGGCCAGCATCTGGACGGCGCCCAGTTGCAGGGCTTCCATCTCTTCCTTGTCCTTGTAAAGCTGGCTGTTCGGGTAAACCTCGACCTTGACCGCGCCCTTGGTGCGCTCTTCCGCCAGCTTCTTGAACATTTCGGCGGCCTTGCCCTTGGGCGTGTCGGGCGCCACCACGTGGCTGAACTTGATGACGATGGGGTCGGCGGCCAGGGCGGCCGAGGTCGCCATGACGCCAGCGACGACACAGCCCAGCAGGGTACGGAATTTCATGGGGATTCTCCTCCCGGATAGTTTTGGCAAACTTTATCCGGCGGATTGTCAGAAACTTTCGTGCTAAGGGCTATTGTGGATATCCGACAAATGCGCATCATGGGGACAGGAAATGGCTGAGTTCCGCCGCTCTCAACCCTGGATATGACGAAAGCCGCCGTGCCCAACGGATTGCCCTCGCGCCCCGCCTTCCAAGCCATGCCGGCCGTCGCCATGGTGCTGGTGGTCATGTTGCTGGGGGTGTTGCTGTGGCTGCTGCACCGTTCCGACCTGGAAGAGGAACGTCTGACCCTGATCAAGGACATCTTGTGGGTCGAACAGAACATCCATTTCCACCTGACGTCGGACGAGGAAAAGCTGGCGCAGTTGGCGGGCGACCTGGGGCGGCGGTCGCTGTCCCTGGATCTGTTCGAAAACGCCGGCCGCGCCTTGATCGCCAACAACCCCGAGATCCAACGCCTGACCTTGCGGGGGAGCGAGGGCGCGTTGGCGGTGGCGGTGCCGCCGGTCCAAGGCGAGCCGTCGGGTTTTTCGCCGGGAGAGCGGGCGCCGTGGTGGCCGGCCTTCCTGCTGGCCCGCTCCACCGGCCGGGTGTCGTGGAGCGCGGCCTATGTCTCGGCCGGTGGGGTCGTGGTGTTCGAGGCCATGGTCCCGGTCTACCAGGACCACGCTTTGGTGGCCGTGTTGTCGGCCGAGATTTCGGTGGATTCCCTGCTGACCCACCACGTGCCCTGGTGGGTGGCGGAAAAGTACAAGATCGAGGTGACCGATTCCGGCGGTACCGTGCTGGGGGCCAAGACCGGCGTCCAATTGACCGCCCCCGGCGCCAGTCATCAGGTGCGGCTGGAACCGCCGGGGCAAGGGCTGTCGGTGGTCGCCACCATCTATGCCGGCGAAGGCAAGCTGGTACGCAACGTGCTGGCCGCCGCCATCTTCATCCTGGCGTTGCTGGCGCTGTCCAGCCTGGGTCTGGTGCGGCGCCACCTGCGCCGCCGTCTGGCCGCCGAACGGGCGCTGTCGGAAGAACATGCCTTCAGGAAGGCCATGGAGGATTCGCTGACCGTGGGCATGCGGGCCCGCGACCTGGATGGCCGCGTCACCTACGTCAATCCGGCTTTCTGCCACATGGTCGGCTGGTCGGCCGAGGAGTTGGTCGGCCGGGTGCCGCCCATGCCCTATTGGGTGCCGGAACTTCTGGAAGACACGTTGCGCATGCACCACAAGGTGCTGGCGGGCAACGCGCCGCGCGACGGTTTCGAGATCCAGTTCCGTCGCCGTGACGGCGAAACCTTCTGGGCCCTGGTCTACGAAGCGCCGCTGATCGACGCCCAAGGCCAGCATACCGGCTGGATGGCCTCGGTGGTGGACATCACCGAACGCAAGGCGGCCGAGGACCTGGCCCATCAACAGCAGGAAAAGCTGCAACGCACCTCGCGCCTGATCACCATGGGCGAGATGGCGTCCACCCTGGCCCATGAACTGAACCAGCCGCTGTCGGCCATCGCCTCCTACGCCACCGGCTGTCTGAACCGTCTGGCGGCCGACAACTTCAGCCCGCAGGAATTGCAGCCGCCGTTGTCCAAGCTGGTGACCCAGGCGCATCGGGCCGGCCAGATCATCCGCCGCGTCCACGATTTCGTCCGCAAGTCCGAGCCGCGTCTCCAGGTTTGCTCGTTGCGGCAAGTGCTGGCCGACGCCTTGTCCTTCGTCGATCCCGACGCCAAGAAGCACGGCGTCGTCGTGGTCCTGGACAAGCAGGTGCCCGAGGCGCTGGTGGACGGCGACCATGTCATGCTGGAACAGGTGGTGCTGAACCTGACCCGCAACGGCGTCGAGGCCATGAGCGGCCTGCCGTCCAAGTCGCGACGCCTGGAAGTCAGCTTGTCGGCCGAAGGCGGCAGCGCCCGGGTTTCCATCCGCGACCATGGCGCCGGCATCCCCCCCGACGTGCGCGAGAATTTGTTCCAGCCCTTCTTCACCACCAAGGACGAAGGCATGGGCATGGGATTGAACATCTGCCGCTCGATCATCGAGTTCCATCGCGGGCGGCTGTGGTTCGAACCCCATCCCGAGGGTGGGTCGGTCTTCGCGTTTTCCCTGCCGCTAAGGAGTGTCGCATGAGCCTGGATCACGTCTTCATCGTCGACGACGACGACGCCATCCGCGACGCCCTGTCCTGGCTGTTCCAGTCGCGCGGCGTGGCGGTCAAGTCCTTCGATTCGGCCGAGGCGTTCCTGGCCGAGTGGCGGCCCGGACAATCCGGCTGCCTGCTGCTGGACATCCGCATGAGCGGCATGAGCGGCCTGGACCTGTTCGACCGCCTGCGCGCGGTGTCGTCGTCCTTGCCGGTGATCTTCCTGACCGGCCACGGCGACGTGCCCATGGCGGTGTCGGCGTTGAAGAAAGGCGCCATGGACTTCGTCGAGAAGCCGTTCAACGACAACGAACTGGTGGACAGGGTGATCGAGGCCCTGGCGGTGTCGGCCCAACGACGCGAGCGCGAGGCCGACACCGCCGGCATCGCCAACCGCCTGGCCAGCCTGACCGCCCGCGAACGCCAGGTGATGGACTTGGTGCTGGCCGGCAAGTTGAACAAGGTGATCGCCGACGACCTGGGGATCACCATGCGCACCGTCGAAGTCCATCGCGCCCACGTTTTCGAGAAGATGGGGGTGAAGACGGCGGTGGAACTGGCGCAACTTCTGTCCAATTATCGTCCGTGACGCCGCGATTACGGAAATCCGTTCTTCCCTTGTCAGGCATTCGCACCTATTTCCTAGCACCGTCTAGGACAGGCGCACCACCACCACAAAGGGGCGAGACATGACCGACAAGCACAAGACCGATCACGGCCACCCGCAGGGCGGGACCGGCGTCCTGGGGGCTTTCCAGGCATTCCTGCGGCTGGAATCCGCCGGCGGCATCCTGTTGGTGCTGACCATGCTGGTGGCCCTGGTCATGGTCAACTCGCCGCTGGCCGGGGTTTACCAGCAGATCATCGACACCCGGGTGGTCATGGGCGTCGGGGCGCTGGTCATCGACAAGCCGTTGTTGCTGTGGATCAACGACGGGCTGATGGCGGTGTTCTTCCTGCTGGTGGCCCTGGAAATCAAGCGCGAGGCGCTGGACGGCGAGTTGTCGACCCGCCAGCAGATCATGCTGCCGGCCTTCGCCGCAATCGGCGGCATGGCGGTGCCGGCGCTGATCTATGCCGGTTTCGCCTGGGGCGATCCTCAGGCCATACGCGGCTGGGCCATCCCTTCGGCCACCGACATCGCCTTTTCCTTGGGCGTGCTGTCGCTGTTGGGCAGCCGTGTGCCGTTGTCCCTGCGCGTCTTCCTGACCGCGTTGGCCATCATCGACGACCTGGGCGCCATCCTGATCATCGCCTTCTTCTATTCCGGCGACATCAACACCATGGCCTTGGGCGGGGCCGCCGCCGCCTTGGCGGTGCTGGTGCTGTTCAACCGTTATGGCGTCAGCCGCCTGACCCCCTACATGCTGGTGGGCGTGGTACTGTGGGTCTGTTTGCTGAAATCCGGCGTGCACGCCACCATCGCCGGCGTGTTGCTGGGTCTGACCATTCCGCTGCGCCATGCCCAGGCGCCGTTGCGCCGCCTGGAACATTGGCTGCACCCTTGGGTAGCCTTCGCCATCCTGCCCATCTTCGCCTTCGCCAATTCCGGCCTGTCCTTCCAGGGCATGACGCTGTCGGCCTTCGCCGATCCCATCTTCCTGGGGATCGCCGCCGGCCTGTTCCTCGGCAAGCAGGTGGGGGTGTTCGGCCTGTCGTGGCTGGCCATCCGGATGAAGCTGGGGGCCATGCCGGAAGGCGCCAACTGGCGGCAACTCTATGGTGTCGCGGTTCTGACCGGCATCGGCTTCACCATGAGCCTGTTCATTGGCGGCTTGGCGTTTCCCGACGGAAATGCCATGGTAGAAACAAAATTGGGGGTCATCGCCGGCTCGGTGGCCTCGGCGGCGCTGGGGTGGCTGTTGCTGTCCACGGCGCCGAAAAGCAGGGTCAGGGGGAAAGTCTTGAATGACGTGCAGTGACATCGTTTCACCGCCGCCGGCGGTGCTGAGCAAGGGCGACAGCGTTCTGGACGCCCTCGCCTTGTTGCGGGAAAAGGGCGTCGCCGCCCTTCCCGTCACCGACGCCAAGGGGCATTTCCTGGGCGTCTTCGGTCTGCGTGAACTGATCGCCTTGTTGCTGCCCCGCGCCGTGCGACTGGGCCAGGACATGGGCGACCTTGGCTTCGTTTCGGACAGCCTGGCCGATCTGCACCAGCGGCTTGACGCCCTGGGCAAGGACCATGTGGGCAAGCACATGGCGCCGCATCGCGCCATCCGCCCGGAAACCCCGCTGGTCGAGGCGCTGATGCTGCTTTATCGCGGCGATTCCTATCTGCCGGTGGTGGACGAGGCCGGCAAGCTGGTGGGGGTGCTGACCGCCACCGATGCCCTGAACCGCGTGTCGGAGGGCGTCTGATGCACGGTGCCGCACAAGCTTGGGTTCCCAACGTGATCTTCGGATGGGACGCCCTGTGGGTCTCGACGCTGGTGTTGATCGGCACCTATGCCGTGATCATGAGCGAAAAGGTCAACCGCGCCATCATCGCCCTGCTGGGCGCCGGCGCCATGATCCTGTTGGGAGTGCTGAACCAGGAAGCCGCGGTGCGCGGCGTCGACTTCAACACCATCGCACTGTTGACCGGCATGATGCTGGTGGTGGCCATCACCCGGCGTTCGGGGGTCTTCCAATACGTCGCCATCTGGACCGCCAAGAAGGTTCAGGCCAACCCGGCCGGCATCCTGTTCATGCTGCAATGGGTGACCGCCATCTTCTCGGCGTTGTTGGACAACGTCACCACCGTGCTATTGGTGGTGCCGGTCACCTTGGTGATCACCGAGGAACTGAAGCTGAAGCCCTGGCCGTTCCTGGTGTCGTTGATCTTCGCGTCCAACATCGGCGGCACTTCGACGCTGATCGGCGACCCGCCAAACATCCTGATCGGTTCGGCCACCGGGCTGACCTTCAACCAGTTCGCCTACAATCTGGCCCCGGTGGCTTTTTTCATCCAACTGGTTGCGGCCGGTTTCTTCCATCTGCTGTGGGGGCGCAACCTGCACGCCAGCGCCGAATTGCGGGCCAAGGTCATGGGCTTCTCGGAGCGTGAGGCCATCTCGGACGTTCGTTTGCTGAAGCAGTCCATGGCGGTTCTGGCCCTGATCATCGGCGGTTTCATCGGCGCCCATTCCCTGGGACTGGAACCGGGCACCATCGCCATGTTCGGCGCCGCCTTGCTGCTGTTGCTGTATTGCCTGGGCAAGGACGCCGAAACCCAGTCGCACGACGTGCACCACCTGTTCGGCGAGGTCGAATGGGTGACCATCTTCTTCTTCGTCGGCCTGTTCATCGTCGTCACCGGTGTGGAAAAGGCCGGCGTGCTGGGATTGCTGGCGGAAAAGCTGGTGTCCATGACCGGCGGCGACCTGAAGGTGACGGCCATCGCCATCCTGTGGGCTTCGGCCATCCTGTCGGCGGTGGTGGACAACATCCCCTTTGTCGCCACCATGATCCCGCTGATCAAAAGCATGGCCCCGGTGTTCGGGGGCGAGCAAGCGCTGGAACCCCTGTGGTGGGCCTTGTCCTTGGGCGCCTGCCTGGGCGGCAACGGCACCTTGGTCGGCGCCT
>JAIWOG010000048.1 GCA_020217035.1 Magnetospirillum sp.
CCTGTCAGGGGATAAAACCGGCATCGGTGGGGATTTAAGGCATTAACGCCAGCGCCTGTCGCGTCTACAATGCGCCGCCATCTTCTGACGAGGTTGATCTTGCACGCGCCCAATTTGTCCATGTCCAGCTACATCATGGTTCCCATCCACCGCGAGGGCTGGCCGTTCATCGCGCTCTTCGCCCTTGGCGCCCTGTTGCTGGGGTGGCTGTGGACACCGTTGGGATGGCTGGGGCTGGCCGCCACCTTGTGGTGCGCCTATTTCTTCCGCAATCCCGACCGCGTCACCCCCACCCGCGACGGCTTGGTGATCAGCCCCGCCGACGGCGTCGTCTGCCTGATGGGCGACGCGGTGCCGCCGGCCGAATTGGGCCTGGGAGACGCCCCCCGCCCGCGTGTCTGCGTGTTCATGAGCGTGTTCGACGTCCACGTCAACCGGGTCCCGCTCAGCGGCCGGGTGACCAAGCTGGCCTACCATGCCGGCAAGTTCGTCAACGCCGCCCTGGACAAGGCCAGCGAGGAAAACGAACGCATGGCGGTCGCCCTGGAACTGGAGGATGGCCGCCAGGTGGCCTTCGTGCAGATCGCCGGCCTGGTGGCACGGCGAATCAAATGCGATTTGGTGGAAGGACAAGCCGTCCGTGCCGGCGAACGTTTCGGTCTGATCCGCTTCGGCTCGCGCGTTGACGTCTACCTGCCGGAAGGGGTGCAGCCCAAGGTCGCCCTGGGGCAGCGTTGCATCGCCGGCGAAACCGTGCTGGCCGATATGCTGTCGGACGAGCCGGTGCGGTTGGGCGAGGTGCGCTGAGATGTTCCGCCAGCGCCCCCCAGGTCAAGGCCGGCGTCGCCTGATCCGGCCGCCGAAATTGCCGGGGCTGTCCATCAACACGCTGATCCCCAACATCCTGACGGTGCTGGCCCTGTGCGCCGGCCTGACTTCGATCCGCTTCGCCCTGCACGGCAAGTGGGAACACGCGGTGGTGTCCATCGTCCTGGCCGCCATCCTGGACGGGCTGGACGGACGGGTGGCGCGGCTGCTTCAGGGCACGTCGAAATTCGGCGCCGAGCTGGATTCGCTGTCGGATTTCGTCAGCTTCGGCGTGGCGCCGGCCATGATGCTGTATTTCTGGACCATGCAAGGCGCCGGCGGTTTCGGTTGGGCGCTGGTGTTGCTGTTCACCGTCTGCTGCGCCCTGCGTCTGGCCCGCTTCAACACCATGCTGGGCAACGCCGACCTGCCGCCCTATGCCTATAATTTCTTCACCGGCATTCCCGCCCCGGCGGCGGCCGGGATCGTGCTGCTGCCCATGGTCGCCAGCTTCGAATTCGGCGAGGCGTTCTTCGCCCGCCCGGCGGTGGTGTCGGTGTTCCTGCTGGGGGTGGCGTTCCTGATGGTCAGCACCATCCCCACCTTTTCCTTCAAGAAGGTGCGCATCCCCAACGCCTGGGTGCTGCCGGTCCTGTTGGTCGTCGGCTTGTTGGCGGCCTTCCTGGTCACCGAGCCCTGGTTGACCCTGGTGGTGTTGGGTTTCGTCTATTTGGGGATGATTCCCTTCAGCATCCGCGCGTTCCGCCGGTTGAAGCGCCAGGCCGAGTCGGTGACCACCGCCCCCGTCGATGGACACAGTGACGAAAATGCCACGCTTCCGTGAAACATTGCGTTGCCTCTAATGCGCCCCCTTGCTCCCAATGATCGTCTGCGGTAGAAGTCGCCTTAATCATTTTCACACGCGTCACACCAAAAGGAATCCAATTCCATGCGCGCCATGAAGTCTCTGCTGGTCGCCGGCGTCCTCGCCGCCCTGCCCGTCGCCGCCAACGCCCAGTGGTACGTGGGTCTGGATGGTGGCGCCAATTACATGCAAGACCCCGGCTCGGCCCAAGGCGCCGATTCCGATTGGGGTTGGGTCGGCCTGGGTCAGGTCGGTTACAGCTTCGGTGCCCCCAAGGTTGAGTTCGAAGTCGGCTATCGCGCCAACGACTCGATCGACTCGGTCAGCACCATGATCAACGGCATCTACGACTTCATGCCGACCAGCAAGTGGCATCCCTTCGTCGGCGCCGGTATCGGCTGGGCTTGGCTGGACGGCGACTTCGCCGGCGTCGGCGCCCGCAATTCCGACAATGCCTTCGCCTATCAGGGCATCGCCGGTGTCGGCTACGACATCGACAGCAACTGGGCTCTGAAGGCTCAGTATCGCTACTTCGCCACCCTGGACGCCGATGTCGGCACCCGCACCTCGGGTGACGCCGATTATCGCAACCACTCGATCCTGGCGGGCTTCACCTACAAGTTCGGCGCTCCCGCTCCGGTGGCGGCCCCGACCCCGGTGGCCAAGCCCGCTCCGGCTCCGGCTCCGGCTCCGGTGGCCAAGCCGGCCCCGGCCCCGTTGAAGAACTTCATCGTGTTCTTCGACTTCAACAAGGCCGACATCACCCCGGAAGCCGCCAAGATCATCACCCAGGCCGTCGACACCGCCAAGAAGGGTGGCTCCACCCGCGTCGACCTGACCGGCCACGCCGACCGTTCGGGCCCGGACAAGTACAACATGGCTCTGTCGCTGAAGCGCGCCAACGCCGTCAAGGCCGCCATGGTCAAGCAGGGCATCCCCGCCGACCAGATCTCGGTGGTCGGCAAGGGCGAGACCGCTCCGCTGGTCCAGACCCCCGATGGTGTCCGCGAGCCGCAGAACCGTCGCGTCGAGATCGTCCTGCCCTAATCGGAGCAGACGACGGAAAACCCCCGGTCGCAAGGCCGGGGGTTTTTCTTTTGTCTGGCGCTTATCGGAACCAGTCCTGCCAGGCGTTCCATTGGCACACCATGTCCGCCAGGATGCTGTAACCGTTGCTGCCTGGATGTGCGCCGTCGCCGGACAGGGCCTCGGCCATCCAGGTCTGGTTCTGGCGCAAGGCGGCGAAAACGGGAAGATAAGCGATGCCGCGGCGTTTGGCGCCATGCGCCATCATCGCGCACATGTCGGCCAGCACGGGATCGGTTGACGGCGTGTCGGCGATGGGGGCGGGGCCGATCAGCAGAACTGGGGCCATGCCCTGGGCCTGGTCCAATGTCGCCTCGGTGTGCGAGCGGGTCAGATCCAGGGTGATCCCCTGCGCGGCGTCGTTGGCGCCAAAGGAAAACACCAAGCCGCGACGGTCTCTGGGTTGCATCGACAGGCGGGGCAGGGCCTCGGCATGCCATCGGGCGGCGATGTCGCCGCTGGTTTGGCCGCGAACTCCTAGATTATAGGCGGTCAGGTCACGATTTTGGGCGATGGCCTGTTGGCAAACCCGGCCAACCCATCCCAGCAAGGCGGGATCACCGCATCCTTGCACGAAGGAATCGCCGATGAAGCATAAATGGCTTGGTGCCGCCAAGCCGGCCTTATCCCTTGATCTCGTCGCGACGAGCGGTCTTGGGCTTTTCCGATGTCGCCTTCTCGACCTTGGGTTTGGCCTTGGGCTTGTTGGCGGCGGCGGCCGAAGCCTGCTTGACCGGGGCTTGCGGCGCGGCGGCGCAATTGGCGGTGGCGGGGATCGGCTTTTCGATCGAGGTGGCGGCCCAGGTTTCCATTTCGTTGGGCGACAAGGCCAGAACGGTGTCGAACAACTTGGCCTGGGTTCCGCAATAATCCTCGACATGCTGGGCTCGCATCGAGGCATCGTTGGACAATTGCGTCACATAGCGGTCCATGCCGCTCTGGCCCTTGCCCAGCCGGGCGAACATGCCGCGCAGATGGTTGGCGTTGGTGTTCATGGTGCTGCCGAAACGGCCGACCCAGTTGGACCACTTGTCGCGGAAATCCACCTCTCCGCCTTGGCATTTCAGGGCGGCGACCATCAACTCGTAATGCAACTGGCGGACCTGCATGGCCCGGATGTCCTGGGGGCTGTAACACTGTGGGCGGGCGAAGGCCGGGCTGGCGATGGCAGCGCAAAGAATTGCTGCGACGACGCACTGGGTCTTTCGATTCACTCGGGCCTCGCGGGGTCGTGTCGGAATTGCGGCGACAGTGTGGCCGAGCGTCGTGCAAAAGGCAACATTTCCGACCGGGATTTTCGCCCGGAATCTCAGTTTTCCGCTATGTGCGCAGGGGGCGCAGAAGCGACAGGAACTGTTCGGCCACTTTGTCCCAGGAAAAACCCAAGGCGTAGGCGCGACAAACATCGGGATCGATGTCCAAGGCGGCCAGGGCGGCGCGACGCAGGTCGGGATTCAGGATGCCTGCCGAGGACTGGCCCAGGACGTCTTGCGGTCCGGGAACCGGGAAGGCGGCGACGGGGACGCCGCTCGCCAGGGCTTCCAGCATGACCAAGCCGAACGTGTCGGTCAGCGACGGGAAGACGAAGCAGTCGCCGGCGGAGAAGTAGCGGGACAATTCCTGGTCGCCATTGGCGATGCGCCAGTGGGTGTCGGGGAAGCGTTTCATCAGCGCGGCGCGGGCCGGGCCGTCGCCCACCACCATCTTCGAGCCGGGCAAATCCAATTCCAGGAAGGCGGCAAGGTTCTTTTCCACCGCCACGCGTCCCACATACATGAACAGTGGCCGGGGCACGTCGACGAAATCCTTGCCCTGGGGGCGGAAGGTGTCGCAATCGACGCCATGACACCATTCCACGGCGTTGGCGAACCCCCATTCTCCCAATTCGCGGTGGACCGACGGCGACGGGCACATGACCGCGGCCGACGGGGCATGGAAGCGTCGCATCAGCGCATAGGGCCAGGACAGCGGCACACCGGTGCGGGCTCGGACGTAATGGGGGAACTTGGTGTGGTAGGCGGTGGTGAAAGCCAGGTTCTGGTTCAGGCACCAGTTTCGGGCGGCCCAACCCAACGGGCCTTCGGTGGGAAGGTGGATGGCGTCGGGATCGAAATCCCGCAGGGCCTGCCCCACCTTGGCGCCGGGCCACAGCGCCAGTCGGATTTCCGGGTAGGACGGGCAGGGAAAGGTGGCGAAATGTCCCGGCTCGATCACCAGGACCTGATGGCCCATCCGCCGCAACGTGTCGGCCAGGGTCGACAATACCCTGACCACCCCGTTGCGTTGGGGATGCCAGGCGTCGGTGACGATGGCGATGCGCATCACTTCTCCTTGCGACGGTTCTGCGCAGCCTTAAGGCCGTCCTTCATGTCGGGCAAGTGACGAAGCGATGAATATTACAGGTCGATCAGTTCGACGGCGGGGGCGGCACCCAGGGCCGGGAAGAATTGTCCGGCGCTGGCGGAAAAGCGTTGTGGCGCGTCCGTGGTGAAAAGCGTGATGCCGCCTTGGCCGGACCGGGCCAGCATGCCACGGGCTTGCAGCATGGCGGCGGCCTTGTCGGCCACCGCCTGGGCGCAGTCCACCAGGACCGGGCCTTCCCCCAGGACCTTGCGCAGGGTGGGGGCCAGCAGCGGGAAATGGGTACACCCCAGAACCAGGCAATCGGCGGCTTCGGGGCCGCTGAAGCTGTCGGCGAGGTATTGGCGGATCATCGCTTCGGCGATGGGGCCGTCCACCAATCCTTCCTCGACCAGGGCGACGAACAGCGGGCAGGGCACCGGGGTGACCCGGCAATCGGGACGTCGGTCCAAGATGGCGTGGTCGAAGGCCCCGGATCGGCAGGTTCCTTCGGTGGCGGCGACGACGATGCGGCCGCCCGGCGACAGCCGGACCGCCTGTTCGGCTCCGGAATCGATGACGCCCAGGACCATCATGTCGGGATAAAGCTGTGCCAAGGTGGTGGCGGCATGGGCGGAAGCGGTATTGCAGGCCAGCACCATCATCTTGATATCATGTTGGCTAAAGAAATCAGCGGCCCTCAGCACGTATTGGATGATGGTTTGCGGCGCCTTGGTGCCATAGGGCAGGCGGGCGGCGTCACCCAGGTAAAGCAGGTTTTCCGCCGGTAAAGCGTGTCGCAACGCAGCCGCGACGGTCAGCCCGCCGACACCGGAATCAAAGACCCCGATGGGGCGACGGCTTGGCTCGTCTGGTAAGGTATTCGCCGTATTCGAAGCGCGATTATCCACAGTCTGTACCCGGTTAACTGTCACTCATGCGTTCAATTGCATGGTTTTGAAGGATTATTTGAGGGCGTTGATTATCCGGCCCTTGGCGGGTCAATGTAAATAGCCTATAAATCTAAAACACGCATGGCTGCCACCGGTTGTGCGTAAGGCAGTGCGGGCGGGAGATTAACGGGTGCCGGTCGGGGACGGGTTCTGCATCAATGTCGCCGTTTCGGTTTCCGGCAGCGGTTGGGGGCGGAGGTAATCCATGTCGTGGTCGCTTTCGCGCAAGGTTTCCGTCGCTCTGATCGCCATATTGGCGAGCACCATGCTGCTGACCGCGTTGTTCGGTTATTACAAGTTCGAGGACGAAGTGTCCTCGCTGGTCCGCTCGCGCTACAGCTTCGTCGCCTTCACCATCAAGAAGCGGGTCGAGGACAGCCTGAACCTGGGCTTCGCCTTGCGCCAACTGCGCCAGGTCCAAGACGCCATCGAGCTTGAGAAAACCCGCGACGAACAGATCGTCGGCATCGAGATTTATGATTCGCGCGGCGAGATCCTGTTCAACAGCGACCGCGGGCGCATCGGCGCCTCGGTTCCCGACGAATGGCTGTTACCCCTGGCCGAGCCTTCCGGCCAGCCTTTCGCCCTGATGGACGAGGATTCGCACGCCGTCGGCCTGCCTTTGGTCAACAATCTGGGCAAGGTGGAGGGAGCGGTGGTGTTGGTTTACCCCGCCGGCTATGTCGAGCGCGAGCTGGGGGGCGCGTTGTGGGGGCTGGCGACGCGGATGGCCGGGATCGTCGCCGTCTTCGCCGTGTTGACTTTCGTGGTCGCGGGTGTCGCCTTGGGGCCGGTGCGTCGTCGCCTCGCCGCCATGGAGACCGCCCTGGCGACGGCCGTCACCAACCATGCCGCCGGCGCCGCTCCGGATGGCGCCGCGCCGCCGTCTTCGGATGTGGCGGCCGAGTTCGACGGTCATTTCGGCGAATTCGTCGCCAAGGCGCACGAGGCGCTTGAACATATCAAGCTCTCGACCGACGAGGTCGAGCGGCTTGATCGATTGGCATGAGGGCGACCATGCGGCTGGATAGCTCCCGCTCATTGCTGGTAAGGCTGTTGATGCTGGCGGTGCTGGTGTTGGTGCCACCCATGGGATTCGCCTCGTTCATGGCGTTGGACCGCTTCGAACAGGGGATGAACCCGGAATTGGACCGCAAGGCCGCCGCCGTCGGCCGTGATCTGGTGGTCCAGGTGGAGCGGGCGGTGGCTTACGGCATACCGCTGGACAAGCTGGTGGGGGTGGACGAGTTCTTCGCCCAGGTGCTGAGCGGCAACCCGGAAATCCGCTATCTGGGCATCACCGGCACTGACGGCGGCATCTTGTTCCTGCGCGGTGCCCTTAGCGGCCAACTGGCCGACCATTATCGCCAGCAAATGGCCGTCCCCGCCAATGTGGAGGGCAAGACCACGCGCATCGGCGACTTCGTCGATCTGGCCCTGCCGCTGAAGGGGCGCTCTGGCTTGGTCGGTTCGGTGCATGTGGGCTTCGACCAGGGCTACATCTCGTCGCGCCTGTTCAGCATTTTCTACGACATCGCGGTGGTTCTGGGGGCGTCGCTGATCGTCGCCTTCGAAATCCTGCTGTTCGTGGTGGTGTTCAACGTCTCCGGCCCCATGAAACTGGTGGCGGAGGTCATCGACCAGGGCCGCAAGGGCGACTTCACCCGGCTGCCCGGTATCCGCGCCGACGACGAAGTGGGGCATTTCGCCCGCGTGTTCAACGCCACCATGCGGCAAGTGGACAATGCCTATCGCGGCTTGATGGCCTATATCGACGAGGTGCGAACCGGCCATTTCGACCGCAGCGTCGCCGAGAAGGCCGGTGAAATCGCCGACCGGGTCAAGTTCCTGTTCCGCTTCGATCCTTCGGGGACGCCGCGTTTCCTGCGCGAGAAGCTGTCGTCGGACGTTCGCTTGCCGCTGTTCCTGTTCGTCTTCGCCGAGGAAATCAGCCGTTCCTTCATGCCGCTTTACGCGCAATCCCTGCCCCAGCGGCTGGCGTGGTTGACGCCCGAGGTGATGATCGCCCTGCCCATCGCGGTGTTCATGACCGGCATCGCCCTGGGCTCGTTGTGGGGCGGCGCCGTGACCGAACGCTTGGGCAGCCGCCGCGTGTTCCAGATCGGGTTGCTGCCGGCTGTCCTGGGCTGCTTGATGAGTGGCCTGTCGCAAAGCGTCATCGAACTGAGCTTGTGGCGCGGCATCACCGGCCTGGGCTACGCCTTGGTGACCGTTGCCTGCCAGGGCTATATCTCGAAAACCTCGAGCGACAGCAGACACGTCACCGGTCTGGGCAGCTATGTGGGGGCGGTGCTGTCCGCCGCCCTGTGCGGCACTGTCCTGGGCGGCGTCATGGCCGACCGCATCGGCTTCGCCCCCACCTTCTTCGTCTCGGCCGGATTGGTGGTGGTGTCGGGCATCTTGTTGGGCTATCTGCTTGAAAAAGCCGCCTCGGCCCCCGACGCGGCGGCTGCCGAAAGCGTCGCTCCCCGCGGCTTGTCGCGTATCTTCCTGAATTGGCGTTTCACCGTGCTGGTGGTGTTCGCCGCCATTCCGGCCAAGATCGCCCTGACGGGCTTCTTCTTCTTCCTGGTGCCGCTGGTTTTGTGGGATTCCGGGCACCAATTGCCGGAAATCGCCCGCATCATGGTGCTGTATCCCTTGGTCATGCTGGTGGTGTCCTATTTCGCCACCCGCTTCGCCGACCAATGGGGGTGGCGGGTCGGTCAGATCGCCGTGGGCGGGGTGTTGGGCGGTGTCGGCATCTTGCTGGCCGCCTTGTTCGACGGCACCTTGCCGCTGGCCGCCGGGGTCATGCTGCTGGGGGCCGCCCATGGCATGTCGGCGGCGCCGCAACTGGCGCTGGTCCCCGACATCTGCTGGGTCGAATGCCATCATTTCGGCCGCACCCAGGTCCTGGCGCTGTTGCGCACCCTGGAGCGTGTCGGCTCGGTGATCGGGCCGGTGCTGGCCGCCGTCTTCTGGCCGATGTGGGGGACCGAAGGGGCCATCGTCGCCATCGGCTCGGCGGTGTTGGGAATGGCGGCGGTGTTCGCCTTGTTGGCCGGCCGCTATGGCGACGGCCCGCACCTTGAGAGCGAGGAGGACGCGGCATGAAGCGTCGTCTGGTCCTGGGGCTGGTTTCCGCCCTCAGCTTGTGGGCTTTGCCTGTGTTGGCCGCCGATTCGGCGCCGGCCAAGCCTTACCGCATCTACATGGCCCTGTGGCGGGGATGGGAAGACGCCGCCCAGGGCTTCAAGGACTACTTCACCAACCAGAATATCCCGGTCGAGTTGATCATCCGCGACGCCGGCCAAGATCGCGCCAAGCTGCCGGAATTCGTCGCCGAGGCCAAGCAACTGGGCGTCGATCTGGTGTTCACCTGGGGCACCACGGTGACGGTGGAAATGCTGGGGACCTACGACAAGGTCGACCCGGCCAAGCATATCACCGACATCCCCGCTGTCTTCGCCATCGTGTCGCAGCCGGAAGGCGCCAAGGTGGTGCCCGATCTGTCGTCATCGCGCCGCAACATCGCCGGCACCAGCTACCTGGTGCCCATGGAAACCCAGCTCAACCTGCTGCAATCCTACCGGCCGGTCCGGCGTCTGGGCATGGTCTACAACCCGCTGGAAAAGAACTCGCTGGTGGCCGCCGACGAATTGCGGGCGCTGGGGCGTCGTGACGGCTTCGAGTTGGTGGTTGCTCCGGTGGACGTGGTCGATGGCAAGCCGGCGGTGGATAGCATCGCCCCCAAGGTGGCGGGCTTGAAGCAAGCCGGTGTGGACTTCCTGTACATTCCCCCCGACACCTTCCTGAACGTCAACCGCGACATCCTGACCGGCGCCGCGCTGACTGAAAAGATCCCCAGCTTCGCCGCCGCCGAGAACCCCGTCTTGTTCTCCAAGGCCATGTTCGGCGGTGTCTACCGTTATTACACGGTGGGCCA
>JAIWOG010000049.1 GCA_020217035.1 Magnetospirillum sp.
GTTGACCGCCTACAAGGCCGAGCAGATCCTGGTTCACAAGAAAGCACCGGCGGATTTGCCCATCGAGCCACCCAAGCGCCTGTCGATCATCATCAACATGCCGGTGGTCCGCGCCTTGGAAATCTATCCGCCCATGGGGTTGCTGGGCTTGGCCGAAGTGGTGGACAGTTCCGAGGAGGTCCGGCAATGACCGTTCCGCGCCAACCCCTGCGCGTCGTTCTTTGCACCAAGCGCGACTTGGCCGGCGCCCTGGTGTTGAACCAAGTGCTGCCGCGACTGGTGGGCGACAAGGTGGTGGTGCTGTTGTCGGACAAGACCCGTCCGGTGGAAAACAGCGTGCCCGAACTGGCCGAGATGAAGTTCCTGGAACGCGACCTGCCGGTGGACACCCTGTTTCCGCTGATCGACCGCGATCCGTGCCCCGACACCGCCCTGGCCACCTTCGAGGGGCTGGCGACGCGGTACGGGGTGGACATCCGGGTGGTGGAGCGCGTCAACGACGCCGAAACCGAGGATTTTCTGCGCAGATTCGCCCCCGACATCATGCTGTCTGCGCGGTTCTCGCTTATTTTCCGCCGCAACGTCTTCGACATTCCCCGCCACGGGACCTACAACGTCCACCCAGGGGCGTTGCCGCGTTACGCCGGCCTGTTCGCTCCCTTCCGCTGCATGCTGGAAGGAGACGAGGCCATCGGCTGCACCTTGCACAAGGTCGATGACGGCATCGACACCGGACCGGTCATCGGCATCGGCTGGCAGCCCGTCGATCCCGCCCGTTCGCTGTTGTGGCACGTGGTCAACACCTATGGGGCGGGACTTGAACTGTTCTTCCGCATGCTTGATGGCGTGCGTCGGGGCGAGGCGCCGCAGCCGCAGGTCCAGGACATGAGCCAGCGGGTCTATGGTTCGCTGCCGGGGGCCGAGGCTTTCGCGGCGTTCCGACAAAAGGGCCTGAAACTGTTCGACCCCGAAGACTACATGGAAATCCTGCGCGGTTTCGTGCCCGAACGCAGCTTCGGCCATCTGGAGGCCGTCGCCGGTGCCGCTTCTGACAAGGTGAGGGCGTCATGCTGCTGCGCACACGCGTAACGCTGATCGTCTCCATCTCCTATTGCCTTTTGGTGTTGGGGCTGGGTTTCGCCGGGCTGAAAAGCGACGAGTTGGCCGACGAACGGTATGCCCAGGCGACGCTGAACGGCCAGGAAATCTTCTGGCGCAAGCTGGTGGAAAACACCGTGCAAAGACTGGAAGCCGATGCCCGCGCGGTCGCTTCAGACCAGAACGTGGTCGGCGCGGTCGAGCGGCGCGATCCGGCGATGACGCTGGTGCAGGTCGGGGCCATCGCCGAAGCCATGAAATCGCGGGGCGCCATCAACCGCCTGGAAGTGTTGGACCGTGACGGCGAACTGCTTTACAGCTCGCGCGGGTCGTTGCTGGATCCGCCCTTGCTGGATGCCGGAACGGTGCGGGCCATCGTCGACGGCAAGCGGCCGGTGCGCGGTATCTTGCAGGACGCCTCGCGGACCTTCACCGCCACCTTGGCCTATCCGCTGCAGGGCGCCGACGAGGTAGTGGGCATCGTCATGCTGGCATCCGACATGCGGCCGCCCTTGGACGAGTTCAAGGCTTCCACCGGTTCCGAGATTTTCCTGGTCGACCGCAACGGCCGGCTGGCCCAAGGCACCAATGATTCCTTGTGGAAGGTGTTCGAGGAGAAGATCACCGTCCGCAAAAGCCGCATGCTGACCTGGCAGGATGGCGAGCAATATTTCTCGGTGGTGGTGCTGCCGGTCCAGGACGGCTTCAACCGGGTGATCGGCGCCCTGGTCACCGCTCGCGACGTATCGGAAACCCAAGCCCGGCAACGTTTCATCCGTCAGGTTTCGATCTCCGCGGTGGTCGGCTTCCTGGTACTGGTGTTGGGCATCTTCTACGTCTACCTGCGTCGCTCGTTCCATCCCCTGGACGAGGCCATCGCGGTGCTGAACGCGCTGTCGCGCGGCGACACCTCGGTGACCTTGGAAGTGAAGAACGACAAGGACGAGATCGGCCGCATCGCCCAGACCGTCGGCGTGTTCCGCGACAACACCGTCAAACTGGACCTGATGCAGCAGCGGCGCGAACGTCAGCGCCGTCGGCAGGAATTGTTCATCCGTCTGCAGATGCAGAAACTATCCGAGATGCTGGAGGAAGAGGCCCGCGCCGCCATCCTGGCCGACCTCAAGCAGATCGAGGCCATGGCGGCCGGAAAGCCCGGCGGCGGCGACGACGACGCCGACAGCGGCAAGGGCGAGTTGGAAGTCCTGGGCGTGGCCTTCCAGACCATGTCCGACCGTATCCGCGAACAACATCTGTCCCTGGAGAAATTGATCGCCGAACGGACCCGCGAAGCGGAAGTCCTGCGCGAAGCCTTGCGCACCCGCGACCAGTTGAACGCGCTTCGTCAGGAACTGGATTTCGCCCGCGAACTGCAATTGTCGTCGCTGCCGCAGGTTTTCCCGCCCTTCCCCGAACGCGACGAGTTCCAGATTCATGCCGCCATGGTTCCCGCCAAGGAAGTGGGGGGCGACTTCTACGACTTCTTCCTGCTGGATCACCACCATCTGGGCATCGTCATCGGCGACGCCTCGGGCAAGGGTGTGCCGGCCGCCATGTTCATCGCCATCGCCCGCTCGCTGATCAAGGCGGTGGCGCCGCTGTCGCGGTCGCCCGGGGAATGCCTGGCCTTCGTCAACACCATGTTGTCGGCCGACAACCCGCAAACCTTGTTCGCCACCTGCTTCTACGCGGTGGTGGACATCCGCTCGGGCGAGGTGGCGTTCTGCAATGCCGGCCATCCGCCGCCGCTGATCCTGCGCCAAGGCACCGACGTGGAAGCCATCCGCGACGTGTCGGGGGTCGCCTTGGGGGTGATGGAGGACCTGGAATACGACACCGGGACCTTCATGGTGGCGCCGGGCGACGCCATCCTGCTTTATACCGACGGGGTCACCGAAGCCCAAGACGTGGCGGAAAAGCTGTATGACGAGCCGCGCCTGATCCGGACCCTGGGCGGGCTGGGCTCCATCCACCCCGAACAGATCATCGGCACCGTCCAGCAATCGGTCGAGGTCTTCGTCGGCGACGCGCCGCAATTCGACGACATCACCATGCTGTCGCTGCGTTTCGACCGCTATGGCGAATCCGCTGCCGGGCAGGACGCCCCGCAGCGGCGGCTGATGCTGACCGGCTTCCAGTCGGAAAACGGGCAGGCGGCGACAAAGGTCGAGGTCGCCCCGCCGCCTGCGCCCGCCCCCACCACCCAGCCCGCGCCGCCAGCGCCGCCGGTTCCTCCCGCCCTGAGCGTGACGGCGGTCAAGGTGGCGCAGCCGGTCAAGCCCAAGGCGAAGCCCGGCTTCACGGTGTCGGCCAGGCCCAAGGTCAACGTCGCCGCGGCCCCGGCCCCGGCCCCGGCGGTCAAGCCGGCCATCGCCGCCAAGGTGGTCAGCGCCCCGCGTCCGGCCAACCGCCCCCGGGTGGTGTTCACCCCCAAGCCGGCCCCGGCACCGGTGCCGCCGGTCGCCCATAACCGGCTTGAGGTCACCATCGCCAATGACTTGGCCGAACTGGAGCGGCTGGCCGGTTTAGTGGACGCTTTCGTAGAACGCAACGGTCTGTCGGATCGGATTTCCTTCAACCTCAATCTGTGTCTAGACGAATTGATTACGAATATCGTCTCGTATGGCTATGACGACAGCCATCATCACGATATCCACGTGCGTTTCTCTCTGGACAACGACCGCTTGATGACCGAAATCATCGATGACGGCAAGGAGTACAACCCCTTCCAGGAAGCGCCGGAACCGGATTTGGCCCTTGAGGTGGACGACCGGCCCATCGGCGGTTTGGGGGTGTTCCTGGTGAAGGAATTCATGGATCGCACCGATTATCGCCGTGATGGCAGCAAAAACGTGGTGACCCTGGAAAAGAACGTCACCAAACAGGAGAGTTAGGGATATGGAGATTCGGGAAGAAGAAGTTGACGGCTCCATGGTTCTGGTGCCCGTTGCCCGTGTCGACAGCGCCACCGCCAAGGCTTTCGAGGGCAGGGTGCTGGCTGCGGTGAACACCAGCGCGACCAAGATCATCATCGACTTCTCGGAACTGGATTACATTTCCAGCGCTGGCCTGCGCGTGGTGCTGGTGGGGGCCAAGATGACGCGGGCGCCGCGCAAGTTCGCCCTGTGCGGCATGAAGCCGCACATCCGCGAAATTTTCGACGTTTCCGGTTTCGCCCGCATCCTGACCATTCTTCCCGACCGCGCGGCGGCGTTGTCGGCCTAGCAAAAGGACCGGCGGCGGTCTTCCGGTGGCGCGTCCGCGCCGCCTCTGTTACACTTTGTGTGAACGAGGTCGGGCGCCGGGCGCCCCAAGCAACGGGAGGGCGTCATGGCTGATCCCTACAAGGCCATCGCTGAATTCCAAAACGCATGGTTCAAGGCGTGGTTGAATTCCGCCCAAAGTGTCAGCGGAATGCTGCAGCATCTCTTGCAACTCCAGCAGAAAATGTTCACCCACGCGGTCAAGTACCAGCGGGACCACATCGAAATTGCCACCGGACCGTCATTGACCGACAAATATGGCAAGCGGGCGCACGACATCGATCCCGAACGTGATGTTTGAGCCGCTCGCCAGCGAGGATTGCCTGGCGGAAAACCGCCGGATTGCTGCCGAAGCGGCTGCGGAACTGCGCGACGTCGCCGACTTGATCGGCCGCAGCAGCGGCGATCTGACGGCGCGGTTCTTCGACTTGGCACGCCTGACCCAAAGTCAGACAGCCTGTGTGCGCGATATCCTGGAGGCGTCCGGCGTCCGCGCCAGCGGCGGCCAGGACGGCGACGACTTCGCCGCCGTCATCGGCCATCTGGGCGGAACCTTGGGGGAATTCGTCCGCGAGGTGCTGCATATGTCCAAGCAGGCGGTCAGCATGGTGCGGGCCATCGACCGGGTGATCGAGGATTTGTCGCGTCTCAGCCATTCGGTGGAAGGCATCGACCGAATCACCGCCAAGACCAACCTGCTGGCGCTGAACGCGCGCATCGAGGCGGAACGCGCCGGCGAAGCCGGCCGGTCGTTCGGTGTGGTGGCCGGCGAGGTGCGCGACTTGTCGCGGGCGACCTCGGAACTGGCCTCAGGCATCAAGCACGAGATCGCGGCGATTTCGGAAGCGTTGAAGACCGGGCACGCCACCTTGGCGGAAGTGGCCTCCATGGACATGACGCGGCAGATCGAGGCGAAGGAAGAGGTCGAGCGTACCTTGGTCATGCTCAAGGAGCGTGACGACTTCCTGACGGCCGCGGTCCACACCAGCATGGACAACGCCCAGGCCATCGAGGCGGCGGTGGGCAAGGTGGTCACCGACTTGCAGTTCGAGGACCGCACCCACCAGCGGTTGGAACGTATCGCCGCCGCCTTGGATGTGCTGGCGGCCGAGGGGGTGCTGCGGTTGGCGCCCACTCACTTGGGGGACGCCGCCACGACCAAGGCTGGCGATCCGGACGACGTCACCTTGTTCTGAACATCCGTTTGAATAAGAAAAGGCCGGCGGATGCCGGCCTTTGCTTGGGTGCGGGAACCGATCAGGTTCAGCGCTTCATGTGGACCAGCAGGAAATACAGAAGGCCGCCGGTGACGACCAGAATGCTGATCAGGAAGCCCAAGGCGATGTAGGCTTCAGTGTCCAGAACCATGACGAATTCCCCCTTGCATGTGGAACGCGAAGAGATACTACCATGACCTGAAGGGCCATGCTTTGACATGGATCAGAGGAAGGTAGGGGGCGGGAGGCGGGCGCCATCGACACGCGGCGGCAATGCTCGTCGGGACTTGGAGAGTGATCGTTTTCCTAACCATTGAATGTCGGTTCACAACCCATTTAAAAACATACTTCTTTTCGCCTGATTACATAAAATACGTCACAATTTGTGTCTGGCATGGGCTGGTATGTGCGCATATCCTGCAAAGGTCGGAGGAAAGTGCGTATGCTGTCGAAGTCTAGCCTGTCTGCTACTGATTATCGCGAGAAAGGCGACTACGCTCGCCTGCGCAACGGTGGTGGCTACATTGCCACGGCGACGATCTTTCTGAACATCCTGGCCTTGGCGCTGCCTTTGGCGCTGTTGCAGATCTACGACCGCATCATCCCCAATTCCTCGACCGGAACCCTTTTATTGCTGTTGGCCGGGGTGGTGGGCGCCGTGGTCTTGGAAGGGCTGCTGCGGGTGGCCCGCGCCGACATCGTCGGCTGGATTGGCGTGCAGTTCGAGCATGCGGCCAGTTGCCGCGCTTTCGCCCATGTCTTCGACGCGCCCGCCGACGAGTTGGAAAAGGTCGGTCCCGGCGAGTTGCTGGAACGGATGTCCGGCCTGCCCACGGTGCGCGAGGTGTTCTCGGAAAACTGGACCCTGGTGGTCTGCGACCTGCCCTTTGTGCTTTTGTTCCTGGGGGCCATCGCCTATCTGGCCGGCTGGCTGGTCCTGGCCCCGGTGGCGGTGCTGGCCGGCTTCGCCGTCTTCGCGCTTCTGGGCAGCGCGTCTTCGGAAAAGGCCATCCGCGACTTCAACACCGTACGCGACCGCCGGCAGAATTTCAGCATCGAGGTCATCCACGGCGTCCATTCGGTCAAGTCCATGGCCATGGAAGCCCAGATGATCCAGCGCTATGCCCGTCTGCAAGAGGCGGTGGCGCGGCATTCCCACAAGGTGGTCCAGGTCAACACCAATTCCCTGGGGGCGGCCGGCGTGTTCTCGCAATTGCTGACGCTTTCCGTGGTCATCGCCGGTTCGCTGATGGTGGTGGAAAACATGTTGACCGTCGGCGGCCTGTCGGCCTGCACCTTGCTGGCCGGCCGGGCGCTGCAGCCGGTGCAAAAGGCGGTGGCGCTGTGGACCCGTTGGCAGACCGCCAAGCTGATGCGGTCGCGTTTCGAGACCATTTTCGAACTGCCCAGCGAGCCCCACGCCGAGGCCCCGGTGCGCCAGCCCGTGGTCGGCGCGGTCGAGATGCGCGGCGTGGTCCTGCGCCACGACGCCCAATCCGAGCCGCTGTTCGACGGCCTGGATCTGGTGGTCAAGCCCGGCGAGCGCATCGCCATCGGCGGCGACAACGGTTGCGGCAAGTCGACGCTGTTGCGGCTGCTGCACGGCTCCATCGCGCCGACCGAGGGCGAGGTGCTGCTAGACGGCATTCCCATCATCGCCCACGAACGCGACCACCTGTTGCGGTCCGACGGCATCGCGTTCATCCCTCAGCGCGGCGAGTTGTTGCGCGGGACCATTTTGGAAAACCTGACCATGTTCCGGCCGGAACGGCGCAAGGAAGCCTTGCGCCTGGCCGGCATCCTGGGGCTGGACGAGGTGGTCTACCGCCTGGCCCAGGGCTATCACACCCGGGTCGGCGACGGGTCCAGCGATATCCTGCCGCGTGGCGTGGTGCAGCGCATCGCCGTCATTCGCGCCCTGGTCGCCCGGCCGCGCGTCCTGCTGTTCGACGAAGCCAACGCCGCCATGGACGGTCCCGGCGATGAAAGGCTGCGCCAGTATTTCGAATCCATGGACCGCGACACCACCCTGATCATGGTGACCTTGCGTCCCAGCATGCAGCGTCTGGCCGACCGGGTGCTGCGCATCGAAGGCGGCAAGCTGGTCAAGGCGGCGCCGCCGCAAGCCCCGGCAGCCCCGGCCGCTGATTCCGAAGCCAAGGTGAGCGCATGACCGCCCCCAGCCATCATGGCGCCGCCCCCGCTTGGGACGTGCCGCCGCAACGCTTCGACCTGAACGAGGCACGGGCCGCCGAAGGCCAGTTGGGTGGCTTCGAGGCGGTCACCGACCTGGCCGCCTGCATCCTGCCCCTGCTGTCGTCCCTGGGTTGGGAAGGCGACCTTGTCCATGTGGCGGAATCGTTGCCGCATTTCGCCGACACCTTGGACCTGACCGACCTTTTGAACATCATGGCCAACCTGGGCTATGCCAGCAAATCCTTGGACTTGGCGCCGTCCCGCATGGATTTGCGGCTGCTGCCCTGCCTGTACCTGGCGCCGGGCGAATTGTCCATGGTGCTGGTGCGGGCCGAGGAAGACGGCAAGGTGGTGGCCTTCGACGCCAAGGCCCGCGCCTACGTGACCATCGACCCGCCGGCCGAACGTGGCCGCATCTATCGTTTCAGCCAGTTGGACGAGGACGAGCGCACCAAGCTGGAAGACGCACCGAAGAACTTCGTCTTCGCCGTCACCGGCCGCTTCAAGCCGTTGTTCGTGCGCATGCTGGCCACGTCCTTGGTGTCCAACCTGCTGGTGCTGGTGACGCCCTTGTTCATCATGGCCATCTACGACCAGTTCCTGCCCACCGGGTCGATCCCGCTGCTGGTGTCGTTGCTGGCCGGTTCGGTGATCGCCATCCTGGGCGACTACGCCATCAAAGGCGTGCGCTCGCGTATGATCGCCTATCTGGGCGCCCGCATGGACCATCTTTTGGGTCTGGCCATCTTCCGCCGCCTGCTGATGCTGGCGCCGCCGTTTACCGAACAGGCCAATTCCAATTCGCAGATCGCGCGTCTGCGCGATTTCGAGATGGTGCGCGAGTTCTTCACCGGCCCCTTGGCCACCACCTTGGCGGAAGCGCCGTTCATCGTCGTCTTCCTGGTCGCCATGGCGGTTCTGGGGGGGCCCTTGGTGTTCGTGCCGCTGGGGGCCTTGGTGCTGTTCACCATGGCCGCCATGGCCACCCGGCCGCTGGTCGAGCGCAAGGTGACGGCGGCGACGCGGGCGGCGTCGCGACGTCAGGAGTTCCTGGTCGAGGCGCTGACCAAACCGCGCACCATCAAGGAAGCCGGCGCCGCCGGCATCTGGTGGGAACGGTTCCGTTCGCTTTCCGCCGACGCGGCGCTGAAGAACCACCAGTCCACCCGTGCCAACGTGGTGGTCTCCACCGCCTCGCAGGGGCTGGTGATGTTGACCGGGATCATCACCCTGGGCTGGGGGGTGGAACGGGTTCTGGGCGGCAACATGACCGTCGGCGGCCTGATGGCGTCGATGATCGTGGTGTGGTGGGTACTGCGTCCGTTGCAGACCGGCTTCACCCTGGCGGCGCAGATCGAGCGGGTCCAGGCGTCCATCAGCCAGATCAACCGGCTGATGCAACTGAAGCCGGAACGTTTGTTGGCGCCCTCCATCCAGACCCTGCCGCAATTCAAGGGCAAGGTGACGTTGACCAACGTTTCCCTGCGTTACGCCGCCGACGCCGACCCGGCGTTGCTGGGGCTGGCCTTGCAGGCCGAGCCGGGCGAGGTGGTGGCGCTGATCGGCCCCAACGGTTCGGGCAAATCGACGGTGCTGAAGCTGCTGCTGGGCATGTACCGGCCGCAGACCGGCGCGGTGATGATCGACGACATCGACATCCGCCAGTTGGACCCCATCGAACTGAGGCGCCTGATCGCCTATGTGCCGCAACAGCCGGACATGTATTTCGGCACCGTGGCGCAGAACCTGCGTCTGGCGCGGCCCGAGGCGTCGGACCAGGAATTGCGCTGGGCCTGTTCGGAAGCTGGCCTGCTGGACGACATCCTGGAACTGCCGCGCCAGTTCGAGACCAAGCTGGGCGACGGCGCCACCGACCGCTTGCCGTCCAGCTTCCGTCAACGTTTGTCCTTGGCCCGCGCCTATCTGAAACGCGCCCCCATCACGCTTTTCGACGAACCCGCCTCCAGCCTGGACTTCATGTCCGACCGACAATTCATGAAGACCCTGGAACGCATGAAGGGGCATTCCACCGTGTTCCTGGTCACCCACCGCCCCAGCCATTTGAAGCTGGCCGACAAGATCGTCGTGCTGGTGCAAGGCCAGGTGCGCATGGTCGGCCCCGCCAAGCAGGTGCTGGACCGCCTGCCGCCCAACTTCTTCTAAAAGTCCGGAATGGAAAGCATGTCTGAAGCCGTCGCCATCGCCCCGAACCCCCAGAAGCTGGAG
>JAIWOG010000050.1 GCA_020217035.1 Magnetospirillum sp.
ATGAACTGACCATCAAGGCGCTGGTCACCGACACCGACCCCGATGGCGGTTCCGACACCGCCACGGGATCGACCACGGTCACCATCGATTTCGGCACCCCCAGCGGTGGCGGCGGCCCCGGCTCGACCATCATCCCCAAGGCGACGCCCAGCGGCAGCCTGACCGGCACCGAGGACGGCTCCATCAGCCTGTCGGGCCTGACCTTCACCATCACCGACGACGACGCGGGTACCAGCCACACCTACACCCACAACGGGGCGTCGGTGTATGACGAGACCAACACGCTTGTCGGCACGCTCAGTGTCAACCTGAAACTGCCCGCCGGCTGGTCCATTTCCGGCCCGGCCTATTACGATGCCGATTCCGCCAGCTACACCATTCCCTATGGTTCGCTGGGTTCGGTTTCGGTCACGCCGCCCAAGGATTACGCCGGTTCGGCCTATGATCTGGACGTGCGTGGCGTCGTCACCACCACCTCGGGGCTGTACGACACCACCAGCGGCAATTCCTATGTGGACGTTCCCGTCACCGTGACGGCGGTGGCCGACGGCGCCACCATCGCGGTGGGGGCCGGCGCCGCCACCGAGGACAATTCGGTGGCCGTCAGCCTGGAAATCTCGAAGCTGGACGTCGATTTCTCGGAAGTCCTGACCACTGGCACCATCACCATCACCGTCGATAACGTCAGCGGCCACCAGCCCGGCACGCTGTCGGGGGCGGGCGTGGTCGACAACGGCAACGGCAGCTACACCCTGCAACTGAGCCCGGCGCAAATGGCCGAGTTCGCCAATGCCGGCGACGGCACGGTGACGGTCAGCGGCCTGACCTTCACCCCCGACGCCAATTTCTCGGGCTCGGTCAAGATCGGTTTCTCGACCGGGGTGACCGACGGTCCCAGCAGCACCACCTCGTCGGCGAGCCTGACCATCAATGTGGGCGCGGTCATCGACAGCACCACCATCACCGCCAACACCGTCAGCGGCAACGAAGACACCGCCATCGCCCTTGACGTGTCCATCGCCCACCAGGATCTGGTCGGCACCGGCACCTGGGGTTCGGAAAACGCCAGCGTGGTGATCGGCAACGTGCCGGCCGGCGCGGTGATCGAAGGGGCCTACAACAACGGTGACGGCACCTGGACGGTGAAGGCCGCCAACTTGACCGTCACCGCCAACGGTATTCAGTTGAACGGGGTCAAGTACCTGCCGGGACAAGACGATTCGTCCGACCAGCAGTTGACGGTGACCACCTACATCTTCGAAAAGGGCAATTCCACGCCCCAGGTGACCACCGAGGATTTCTGGGTCCGGGTCAACGCCGTCACCGATGGCGCCACCGTCAACCCGGCCGACGTGACCACCACCGAGGACGCGGTGATCGGGCTGGACCTCGGCGCCCAGTTGCTGGACGTGGTGGGCGATTCGGAAGCCACCACCATCACCATCACCGGGGTTCCGGCCGGCGCCAGCTTCGCGTCGTCGTCGGGCGACTTCGCCAACACCCCCGTGGGCACCGCCCAAGTGCAGGGTGACGGCACCACTACCTGGACGTTCTCCTCGGCCGAGGTCAAGGCGCTGGGGCTGATGACCGGCGGGTTGCTGTACTTCAAGACCGAACAGCACGCCTCGGGCAGTTGGACCATGTCGGTCCAGGCCAGCACCCAGGACACCGACACCGCCACCGACGCGGTGCAGAATGCCGGATCGACGGTGCTCAGCAACAGCCTCAGCTTCACCGTGACGCAAACCGGCGTGGCCGACGCGCCGCAGCTCACCATGACCCACGCGGTGACGGCGACGGAAGACAACACCCAGTTGCTGGATATTTCCGCCAGCCTGGTGGACGCCGATTCGGAAACCCTGTCCATCACCCTGTCCGGGGCGCCGGCCGGTACCGTCTTCTATTACCAGGACGGCGGCAACTGGAACGCCGTCCACGCCGACGGCAATGGGGTGTGGACCATTCCGGGCGGCACCAACGACAGCCTGTCGGGCATCCGCATGCTGACGCCCGCCAATTACAACGGCAGCTTCAGCCTGACGGTGAAGGCCATGGCGTCGGAAGACGGCACCACGGCGCTGGACGACGACGCCCAGGCCGGCAATCCGCAAACCATCGCCATCACCGTGCAGGCGGTCAACGACGCCCCCACCTTGGACGTCACCACCGGCGCCGGTGCCGGGGCGGGCACCCACACCAGCCCGATCTATGTGGTTCCGGCCAATCCCGATCCGTCGGTGACCAACGAAATCGTCCTGTCCGACGTGGACAGCACAGTCTTCTCCAAGATGACGCTGTCGATCGGCGGTGCCGGCATGGCCAGCACCGACAGCCTGTCGCTGACCGGGCTGGACGACGTCGAATTGGGGGCCGACGGCAAGCTTTACGTCACCCTGGGCGGCGCCACCGTCGCGGTGTCTTGGGATCAGTCCACCCACACGCTGACCTTCGAAGGCGACGCCAGCGCCGCCCAGTTCCAGGACCTGGCCCAGCATGTGGCGTTGACCAGCACCACCGGGTCGCTGGCCAGCGGCCAGCGGGTGGTGACCATCACCGCCTTTGACGACCAGGGCGCCAGCGGTTCCGACACCGCCACGGTGACCGTCACCGGCACGGCGGTGCTGACCGGCGACGCCATGGGCGAGGTTTCCTTCGCGAGCGACGGCACCGCCATCCTGCCGGCCAGTTCGGTCAGCGGCGCCGAGGATGCCACCATCGCGCTGAACCTGGACATGGCCGACGCGGTCGGCGCCACCCAGGCGGTGACCATCACCGGCATCCCCGAAGGCACCCAGTTCATCCTGGCCGACAATTCGGTGGTGCTGGCCGGCGCGGGCGGCGTCACCCTTCAGGGCAGCCAGTTGGCCGGTCTGGCGGTCAACCTGAACGACTGGTCCGGCACCGCCACCCTGGTGGTCAGCGCCAGCATCGGCGGCGAAAGCCTGACCGAGCAGGTCAACCTGACCGTCGATCCCGGCGTCACCGGCACCGACCCCACCGGCACGCTGACCGGCACCCAGGCCGACCCCATCCACGTGGTCAGCAACTTCACCGTGGCCGACCAATCGGCCAGCCTGACCGGCCTGACCATCACCATGACCGGGGCGGGGATGAACGACAGCCTGGCCCTGGCCGGTCTGGACCTGACGCTGGACGGCAACGGTGGGTTGAAGGTTTACGGCACCGACATTTCCGTCAATTACGACACCGGCACCCATACCCTGAGCTTCAGCGGTTCGGGTTCGGCCTCGGTCTATCAGGAAATCGCCAATTCGGTGGTGCTGTCCAATGACACCGGCACCCTGGAAGCGGGCACCCGCCAGTTCCAGGTCAGCGTGTACGACAGCACCGGCGACGCCGACAGCCTGACCACCGACGCCACCTTGTCCGGAACCGTCACCCTGACCGACGACGCCTTGGGCGACGTCCGCTGGGGCGCCGACGGCACCGACCTGGGTGACGACATCAAGGTCATCCTGGGCGGTTCGTCCCTGGCCGAAAACCAGGGGGCGCTGGCCAATTACATCAATGGCGGCGCCGGCAACGACAGCCTGGAAATGATCAACGGCAGCCAGGGTTGGGTGTTCGAGGTGGACGACCAGGACCCCACCAAGTTCACCGCCATCTCGCAGGACGACACCAATTTCGTCGTTCACATCGACGCCAATGTCGGCGCCTCGGTGGATGCCAACGGCGACCTGGTGTTCAATGGTGACGCGTCGGGGGCGATCACCTTCGACGACCACACCATCCACTTCGCCCATATCGAGCGGCTGTCCAACGGATTGCCGTAATCCACGCAACACCGCCCCGGGCAACCGGGGCGGTTTTCGTTTGGGGTCAGTCGTAGAATCCTTCGGGCGGGCGCATGACCCCTTCGCCGCCCAGCCTTTGCCCGTGGGCGAAGGCTTCCTCGCAATCGGCGACGAAGGTGCGGATGGCGGAAACCGCGCAATCTTGCGGGCTTTTGCCCAGCCGCGCGGCCACTTGGCGCAGGCGGTTTTCCAGGTCGCGGTCCAGCGGGATGTCCAGCATCGGTGCCTCCGTCAATTTCCTTGATTTATAGCGTCATTCGCGACAAAAACCCGCCATGACTTCGCTCGCCCAAGAAACGGCCCTGCGCCGCACCTTCGCCATCATTTCCCACCCCGACGCGGGTAAGACCACGCTGACGGAAAAGCTGCTGATGTTCGGCGGCGCCATCCAGATGGCCGGCGCCGTGCGGGCGCGCGGCGAGCAGCGGCGCACCCGGTCCGACTGGATGGCCATCGAGAAGGAACGCGGCATTTCGGTGTCGGCCTCGGTGATGAGCTTCGAGCATGAAGGACTGTCCTACAACCTGCTGGACACGCCGGGCCACGAAGACTTTTCCGAGGACACCTACCGCACCCTGACCGCCGTCGATTCGGCGGTGATGGTGCTGGACGCCGCCAAGGGCATCGAGACCCAGACCTTGAAGCTGTTCGAGGTCTGCCGCATGCGCGACATGCCCATCGTCACCTTCATCAACAAGGTGGACCGCGAGGGCCGCGAGCCCATCGACCTGCTGGACGAGGTGGAAAAGACCCTGGCGCTGGACGTGGCGCCGGTGACCTGGCCCATCGGCATGGGCCGCGACCTGAAGGGGGTCTACGACCTGGTCAACGACCGCGTCATCATGTTCGACCCCGGCCGCGGCGACCACATCGTCGAAACCGCGGTGGACGCGCCGCTGGACAGTCCCGAACTGGACAAGGCGGTGGGGGCGGCGGCGGCCGAGCGCCTGCGCGAGGAAGTGGAACTGGTGCGCGGCGGCTATCCGGAATTCGACCTGGAAAGCTTCCGTGCCGGTCACATGACCCCGGTGTTCTTTGGTTCGGCCCTGAAGACCTTCGGCGTCGCCCAGTTGTTGCGCGGCATCGGTCGCCTTGCCCCCAGTCCGCTGGCCCGCAAGACCGACAAAAGGCTGGTGGAGCCCACCGAGGACAAGGTCGCCGGTTTCGTCTTCAAGATCCAGGCGAACATGGACCCCAACCACCGCGACCGCATCGCGTTTTTCCGCATCTGCTCGGGCCGTTTCAAGCGCGGCATGAAGCTGAAGCATGTGCGGTCCGGCAAGGTGATGGCCTTGGTCAACCCGGTGTTCTTCCTGGCGCAAAGCCGAGAACTGGCGGAAGAGGCGTTTCCCGGCGACATCATGGGCATTCCCAACCACGGCCAATTGCGCATCGGCGACACGCTTTCCGAAGCCGAGGACATGAACTTCCTGGGCATTCCCACCTTCGCCCCGGAAGTGCTGCGCCGGGTGCGCCTGGACGACCCCATGAAGGCCAAGCAATTGAAGAAGGCCCTGGACGACCTGGCGGAAGAAGGCGTTTCCCAGGTGTTCAAGCCGGTGGACGGGTCCACCTGGATCGTCGGCGTCGTCGGCCCGCTGCAATTCGACGTGCTGACCACCCGCATCGAAAGCGAATACGGCATCAAGGCCGGGTTCGAGGATGGCGGCTTCGTCACCGCCCGCTGGGTGGCCTGCGACGATTCCAAGGAAATGGACAAGTTCGCCACTGTCCACAAATCCAACATGGCGGAGGACCGGGAAGGGGCGCTGGTCTACCTGGCCCGCAACACTTGGCAACTGGGCCGTGCCCAGCAGGATTACCCCACCGTCCGCTTCACCGCGACGCGCGAGCAGCATTAGAGCGCCGTTGCGGCGCTCTGGCGAGGGGCAAGCATTAACTCATAACAAAAAGGCCGGTTCCCCCTCCGGAACCGGCCTTTCGCTTCCCGCCAAGGGAAAATCAGTTGTTCTTGGCACCCTGCTTGATCCACTTGCGGATCAGGTCGCGGTCGCAGGTGCTGAGCTTCTTCTTGCCGTGGGGCATTTGCAGCGACTTGTCGGCCTTGCCGTCCAGCAGCACCATCAGGTTGCTGGTCACCGGGTCGCCGGGGGTGATCATCGGGCCGTGCTTGGTGCCCTTCATCAGCCCTTCATAGGACGTCATGTCCAGGCCGCTCTTGTCCAGGCCGTCGCCGCCGGGTTGGTGGCAGACGGTGCAGCGCACTTGCAGGATCGGCTGGATGTCTTCGGAGAAGCTGACCGGCTCTTCCTTGGCCAAGGCGGGGCTGGCGAAAGCCGCGAAAGCCGCGGCGACAAGGATTGATTTCTTCATGGGTGTTCTCCCCTGTCCCTAGTTAAGTGAATTGCGTCCCTTCCTGGATATTACTCCAGTTTGAGGTGTCCGTCCCGAGCTAATGGGCTTGCTTGCAAAGGGGGCATTTCGCGTCGGCAACAAAATCCTCCCCCCCGGGGGCGCTTCATGCTTTATTAGCGCCCCACCTTTGTTGGATGGATTGGGATGACCAGCTTGAACACCTATCGCGCCGGCCCGGACGAGCGCGGACATTTCGGTATTTTCGGCGGCCGCTATGTGGCCGAAACCCTGATGCCGCTGATTCTGTCAGTGGAGAAGGCCTATGCCGAGGCCAAGGAGGACCCGGCTTTCCAGGCCGAGTTCCGCACGCTGTTGAAGCAATATGTGGGCCGTCCCAATCCGCTGTATTTCGCGCCGCGTCTGACCGAAGCCTATGGCGGCGCCAAGATCTTCCTGAAGCGCGAAGACCTGAACCATACCGGCGCCCACAAGATCAACAATTGCATCGGCCAGATCCTGCTGGCCAAGCGCATGGGCAAACAGCGCATCATCGCCGAGACCGGCGCCGGCCAGCATGGCGTCGCCACCGCCACCGTCTGCGCCTTGTTCGGCTTGAAATGCATCATCTACATGGGCGCCACCGACATCGAGCGTCAGGCCCCCAACGTCTATCGCATGAAGCTGCTGGGCGCCGAAGTCCGTCCCGTCACCTCGGGGGCGGCGACCTTGAAGGACGCCATGAACGACGCGCTTCGCGACTGGGTGACCAACGTCGCCGACACCTATTACCTGATCGGCACGGTGGCGGGGCCGCATCCGTTCCCGGCCATGGTGCGCGACTTCCAATGCGTCATCGGCGACGAAGTCCGCGCCCAGATGCTGGAAGCCGAAGGCCGCCTGCCCGACAGCCTGGTCGCCTGCATCGGCGGCGGCTCCAACGCCATGGGGCTGTTCCATCCCTTCCTGGATGACCAATCCATCCGCATCATCGGCGTCGAGGCCGGCGGCCATGGCCTGGACAAGCTGCACGCCGCGTCGTTGACCGGCGGCCGCCCCGGCGTGCTGCATGGCAACCGCACCTATCTGTTGCAGGATGGCGATGGCCAGATCCAAGAGGCCCATTCCATCTCCGCCGGCCTGGATTATCCCGGCATCGGCCCGGAACATTCGTGGCTGCACGATACCGGCCGGGTCGAATACGTCTGGGTCACCGACGACGAGGCGCTGGCCGCCTTCCAGCAGGTCACCCGCCTGGAAGGCATCATCCCGGCGCTGGAATCCAGCCATGCTTTGGCCCATGCCGCCAAGATCGCCGGGTCCTTGCCCAAGGACCACCTGATGGTGATCAACATGTCGGGACGCGGCGACAAGGACGTCAACACCGTCGCCCGCGCCTTGGGCGACTCTTTCGGGGGATTGCTGTGATGAGCCGCCTGGAAGCGCGTTTCGCCAAGCTGGCCGCCGAGAACCGGGCGGCGCTGGTGACCTATTCCATGGCCTTCGACCCGGATCGGGCGACCAGCCAGGAATTGCTCAACGGCTTGCCGGGGGCGGGGGCCGACATCATCGAGTTCGGCATGCCGTTCACCGATCCCATGGCCGATGGCCCGGCCATCCAATACGCCGCCCAGCGGGCGTTGGAATCCGGCGGCACGCTGAAGGGCGTGCTTGAGATGATCAGCACTTTCCGCCAGGGCGACAACGAGACCCCGGTGGTGCTGATGGGCTATTACAACCCCATCTATTCCTGGGGCCCGGAAAAGTTCTGCGCCGACGCGGCCAAGGCCGGCATCGACGCCCTGATCATCGTCGACCTGCCGCCGGAAGAAGCTGACGAGTTGCTGCCCCATTGTCGGGCGGGCGGCATCGACTTCATCTTCCTGACCACGCCGACCAGCGACGATTCCCGTCTGCCGACCGTCGTCGGCAACGCGTCCGGGTTCGTCTATTACGTCTCCATCGCCGGCATCACCGGCACGGCCAGCGCCAGCGCCACCGCCATCGGCGACGCGGTCGCCCGCATCAAGACGCATACGTCGTTGCCGGTTTGCGTCGGTTTCGGTATCAAGACCCCGGAACAAGCGGCCGAGGTGGCGCGTCTGGCCGATGGCGCCGTGGTCGGCTCGGCCATCGTGCAAGCCGCCGCCGACGCCAAGGCGCGGGGCGAGAGCCCGGTCCAGGCCGCCCTGGCCCTGGTCCGTGAACTGGCTGCCGGCGTACGCGGCGCCCGCGGTTAACGAAAAGGACTTTCCGCCATGAACTGGTTGACCAATTACGTCCGTCCCAAGCTTCAGGCCCTGGTGCGGCCCAAGGAAGTGCCGGATAACCTGTGGCACAAATGCCCCAGCTGCGGTCACATGATCTTCCATCGCGACCTGGAAAAGGCGCTGTCGGTTTGCCAGCATTGTGGCCACCACATGCGCCTGTCGGTGAAGAAGCGGTTGGAAATGCTGTTCGATGACGGCAAGTATACCCGCATCGAATTGCCGAAGATTCCCGACGATCCGCTGAAGTTCAAGGATCAGAAGCGTTACACCGACCGCCTGAAGGACACCCGCGCCAAGACCGGCGAGCAGGACGCCATCGTCGTCGGCCATGGCCGGTGCGGCGGCCAGAACGTGGTCATCGCCGCCTTCAACTTCGATTTCCAAGGCGGCTCCATGGGCGTCGCCGTGGGCGAGGGCATCGTCGCCGCCGCCGAGTTGGCGGTGTTGCAGGACGCGCCCTTGATCGTGGTGCCGGCCTCGGGTGGCGCCCGCATGCAGGAAGGCATCCTGTCCCTGATGCAGATGGCGCGGACCACGGTGGCCGTGGACAAGGTCAAGGAAAAGCGTCTGCCTTACATCGTGCTGCTGACCGACCCCACCACCGGCGGCGTGTCGGCCAGCTTCGCCATGCTGGGCGACATCGCCATCGCCGAGCCGGGCTGCATCATCGGCTTCGCCGGGGCCCGCGTCATCGAAAGCACCATCCGCGAGAAGCTGCCGGAAGGCTTCCAGCGGGCCGAATACCTGCTGGAACACGGCATGATCGACATGGTGGTCCACCGCAAGGATTTGCGCGAGACCCTGGGCCGGGTGATTTCGCTTTTGCGCAACAAGGCCCCGGCCGGCGACCTGGTGATGCTGCCGGTGGACACCCCCGATTACGACCCGGAATCCGCCGCAAGGATGTAACATGGTCGATGCCGTCCTGCAGCGTCTGTCGCAACTGCATCCCAAGGTCATCGACCTGTCCTTGGACCGGGTGCTGACGCTGCTGGACAAGCTGGGCCATCCGCAGAACCGTTTGCCGCCGGTGGTCCATGTGGCCGGCACCAACGGCAAGGGCTCGACGGTGGCGTTCCTGCGGGCCTTCGCCGAGGCGGCGGGACTGCGCACCCATGTCTACACCTCGCCGCATCTGGTGCGCTTCGCCGAACGCATCCGGGTGGGCGGACAGATCATCAACGATGACGCGCTGCTGGCGCTGTTGGAAGAGATCGAGGCGGTCAACGCTGGCGATCCCATCACCTTCTTCGAGATCACCACGGCCGCCGCCTTCCTGGCGTTTTCCCGCAACCCGGCCGATCTGGTGATCCTGGAAACCGGCCTGGGCGGGCGGCTGGACGCCACCAACGTGGTCGAACGTCCGGCGCTGACCATGTTGACCCCCATCGCCATGGACCATGAAAGCTTCCTGGGCGGCCGTATCGAGGCCATCGCGGCGGAAAAAGCCGGCATCATGAAGCGTGGCATCGCCTGTGTCGTCGCCGACCAAAGCCGCAAGGTGACCAAGGTGCTGGAAGCCCGGTCGTTGGAAATGGGCGTGCCCTTGATCAAGGAAGGCAAGGATTTCTTCGTCCGTGCCACAACCGACGGCGGCGTGCTGTACAAGGGCGTGGGGTTGGAACTGACCCTGCCGGCGCCGTCACTGGCCGGCGCCTTCCAGATGCGCAACGCCGGCATGGCCCTGGCCGCCATGGAACGCCTGACCCGGGGCGAAAAGCCGCCGGTCCTGCCGGAAATCGCCCCGGCGGCCTTTGCGCTTGGCATGAAAAGCGCCCAATGGCCGGCGCGGTTGCAGCGTTTGACCCAAGGACCGTTGGTCGACCTGCTGCCCGATGGCTGGGAGCTTTACCTGGACGGCGGCCACAATCCGCATGCCGCCGAAGCCATCGCCCGCCATGCCCGGTCGTGGCGCGACAAGCCGCTGATGGGGATTTTCGGCATCCTGGCCAACAAGGACGTGGATGGGTACATGGAGCACATGGCCACCCGCTTCCACACATTGCGCACGGTGGCCATTCCCGGTGAAAGCGCCACCTTGTCGGCGGAAGACGCGGCGGCCTCGGCCGCCCAGCATTTCTGCATGGATGCCAAGCCGGCGCATAGTGTCGAGGACGCCCTGCGCCAATTGGTCGCGCTCGGTCCGCAGCCGGCCAGGGTGTTGATTTGCGGCTCTTTGTACCTAGCTGGGTTCGTATTGGCCGACCATCACTGAACGGGACCGATCATGCGTCTTTTCCTGGCGATCTTCCTGCCCTGGTTGCAGTTCTTCACCATCGGCCGCCCCTTCGCCGGCATCATCTGCCTGCTGCTTCAGATCACCCTGATCGGCTGGCTGCCGGCGGCCATCTGGTCGGTCTATGCTTTGTCGCAGTACAAGACCGACGAAAAGATCCGCCAGGCCATGGGCGGCGGCGGGGCCTAACCCCGCCGCAGCACCGCCAACGCTTCCAGGTGGGGGGAATAGGGGAACTGGTCGATGGGGGTGACCGTCTCGACCCGATAGCCCGCCTTGACCAGGATGGCCAGGTCACGGGCCAGGGTGGCGGGGTTGCATGACACCGCCACCACCACGGCTGGACCGGCCTCGGCCAGTTGTTCGGCCTGGGCTTGGGCGCCGGCACGCGGCGGGTCGAAGACCACCGCTTGGTATTTCTTCAATTCATGGGCCAGAAGCGGGCGGCGGGCCAAGTCGCGCACCTCGGTGGTCAGCTTCAACCCCGCTTGGTTGGCGGCGGCTTCCAGCACCCGGATCGGGGCTTCGTCGCCTTCCACCGCGTGGACGTGGGCACCGCTGCGGGTCAGCGGCAGGCTGAAAGAACCGCAGCCGCAATAAAGGTCGGCCACCGACTTGGCGGCGCCGACAGCCTCGGCCACCAGCTTGGCGATAGCCTGTTCGCCGCCCTGCGTCGGTTGCAGGAAATTGCCGGGGGGCGGTTCGATCGGCATTTCGGCGAAACGCACCAAGGCGGGCTTGCGCCGCGCGATGGGCTCGACGAAGCCGGAACCGGGGCGCCGCCACGACAGCCGCGCAAGGTCGGTGGCATCGGCGAAGGCGGCCAGTTTCTCGCGGTCGAACAAATCCAGCCGGGCATCCATCTCGACCAGCACGTCCAGGCCGTTTTCGGTCAAGGTGACGGTGACGTCGCCATCCTCGCCGGCCGGCACCGTCTCGGTCAGGATGGAACGCAACGGCGCCAGGAAAGCGGCGATGGGGCGTTCCAGCAACAGGCAGTCGTCCAGGTCGACGATGGTGTGGCTGGCCCGGGCGTTGTAGCCCAGATGGGTGGCGCCCTTCGACCGGTGGACGGCGAAGACGGCGCGACGGCGCGATCCTGGGGGCACCCGCAGCATGTCGCCAAAGGCGATGTCGCCCAGGCCCTGGCGGGCCAACTGGGTGACCAGCAGGTCGCGTTTCCAGGTGGCGTAAAGGTCGTCGTCCAGATGTTGCAGCGAACAGCCGCCGCAGCGCCGGTAATGCGGACAGGGGGGGGCAACCCGGCCGCTCCCCGCTTCGGTGACCTCGACCAGGGCGGCGGCCAGGCCGTCGCCACGCTTGCCCTCGATGCGGGCGACCACCTTGTCACCGGGAAGGGTGAAGGGCACGAACACCTGGTCGTCGCCCAATCGTGCCACCCCGTCGCCGCGGGCGCCGATGGCGGTGATCTCGACCTCGACCAGACGCGGTGGCGAAGCCGGGCGGGGCTTGGCCCGACCGGGGGAACGAATGTTCTTTTTCTTGATCATGGTCTCACGGCTTGGGCCAAGTCGGCGGTGAAGGCATTCAAAATCTGGGATGTGGCCCTGGTCAGCGACTGGACCTCGGCTTCGGGGCCGGCGGCGGCCGGGGTTTCGACCTGATAGGTCTTCAGCAGCAGCAAGGTGCCGTCGCGGGCCGAAACCACCGACAATTCCAAGGCCGCCACCGCCTTGCCGGCATGGGCGTGCATTTCGAAACGGTTCAGGCGTCCACGCAACATCCAGTCGGGCTGCACCCGGGTGTCGGGGGTGACGACGGTGGCGGCGATTCCCGATTGACGCAGCGCGTCCACCAAGGCGCCTTGCCACAGGGCGGTGGGCGGCTCGGCCCACAGGTCATAACGATAGCGGCCCAGGGCGCCGTCGGCTTCCTGATAGGCCAGGGGGCGTTCCGACAACACGCCGTCGGTGGTCAGGCGGCCGACCTCGATCACCGCCAGGGGCGGGGTGGCGAAGGCGCGGGCGACGGGGGCGGCGTCCAGGCGGTAGAAGCGGTCCTTGGGCGGCGCTTGCTGGGCGCAGGCGGCCAGGGAGGCGGCCAGGGCGGCGGTGATCAACAGGTGTCGCATGGCATCATTCCTTAACGCCGTCCGGGGCCGTCCTCGGCCCCCTTGGTGCCGCCGATCAGCACGCCGGGATTGTCGCGGATCTGGCGGCTGAATTCATGCACGTTGCGGCTGGTGCCTTCAAGGTTGTAGGCGATGGAATCGATGTTGCGGGCCAGGGCCGCCAGGGTGTGGCGCAGATCCTTCATGGATTGGTCGATGGTGCCCTTGTTGCCGTCGATGGTGGCGACCACGTTGTCCAGCTTCTTCCTGGTTTCCACCAGGCCGGCGGTCAGGTCGGCGGTGTTGGCCAGGGATTGCGAGATGGCGGCGGCGTTTTCGTCGTTCAGCACCTTGCCCGAAAGCGTCCCGGTGATCCTTTGCACGTCGCTGGTGATGCGCGGCGCCTTGGTCGCCAGGTCGGTGGAGATGGTCACCAGGTTGGCCAGCAATTCGGGGGCCTGTTTTTGCATGATGACGCCCAGCGCCTCGACCTGGGTGTTCAGCGTCGCCATCAACGGCAACAGGCCCTGGTCGTTCAGTTTGCTCACCTCGCCGGCCATGGCGTTCATGGTGGCGAAGATGTTGGCGGCGGCGCCGCCGGCGATTTCCGAGCCCGGAGGCAGCAGCTTGTCGGACGTGCCCCCCTTGATGTCCAAGGTCGGCGCCGCCAGGATGCCCGGCGCGGTGATGCGGGCGACGGAGCCTTCCGGCACCGCCCAGCCTTCGCGCACCCCCATGGTGACGCGGAACCAGGTGCGGTTGTCGCGCTGCAAGCCCTGGATGTCTTCCACCTGGCCGACGACGAAGCCTTCATAGGTGACCTTGCTGCCGTATTTGATGCCGGTGACGTTGGGGAGCGTGGTGGTGTAGACGTCGTTGTCGCCGGTCTTGCCGGTCAACAGCGCCACCGACACGACCAGGGCCGCCAACATGGCCAGGACGAAGCCGCCGACGACGACGTAGTTGGTGCGCGAATCCCTCATAACCCCGTCCTTCCCTGGGTCGGCTGGTTGGCGTGCTTTTCCTTTTCCCCCAACAGACGCCGCAAATAGGCGTCGGGATCGACCTCGGCTTCCTCGGTGCGACGGTTCAGCAGGTTCTGGATGCGTTCGTTGGGCGAGTTGCGGATGGCGTCGACGGTGTCCAGGGCCAACACCTCGCCCTTGTCCAGCACGCAGATGCGGTCGGCGATCTTGAAGGTGCTGTCCAGGTCGTGGGTGACGACGACGATGCTCATGCCCATGGCGTCGCGCAGGCGCAAGATCAGGTCGTCGATGGAAGACGCGACAACCGGGTCCAGCCCGGCGCTGGGCTCGTCGCAGAACAGCAGCTTGGGGTCCATGACGATGGCCCGCGCGAAGGCGGCACGCTTGATCATGCCGCCCGACAACTCGGCGGGCATCAGATGCTCGAACCCGGCCAACGACACCACTTCCAACTTCAGGCGGGTGACGATGCCGATGGTCATCTCGTCCAGGTCGGTATGTTCGCGCAACGGCAGGGCGATGTTGTCGCCGACGCTCATGGACGAAAACAGGGCGCCTGACTGGAAGGCCACCCCCATGCGGGTGCGCAGATCCTGCATTTCCAAGGACGACAGGGTGTTGATGTCCTTGCCCAGGATGCGGATGGTCCCGGATGTCGGCCGCAGCAATCCCAGAAGGTGGTTCAAAAGGGTGGTCTTGCCCGACCCCGATCCGCCCATGATGACGAAGATTTCGCCGGGATTGACGCTGAGCGACACGTTCTTCAGCACCTGGCGGTCGCCGTAATGGGTGTCGAGGTTGATCACTTCGATGCTGGGGGGGGCGTTGCTCATCGCGTCACCAGGAAGACGAAGATCATGTCGGTGATGACGATGGCGGAAATGGCGTGGACCACGCTGCGGGTGGTCATGCGTCCCACCCCTTCGGCGCCGCCCGACACCGAAGCGCCGTTGACCACGCCGACGATGGTGACCAGCACGCCGAAGATGGCGGCCTTGGCCAGACCGTGCAACAGGTCGTTCAACTTCAGGATGGAGACGACCTCGTCGGCGTAAGCCGCCAGCGAGCCTTGCAATTCGATGGCGATGTAAAGCCCGGCGGCGAACAGCCCGACCAGGTCGGCCCACAGCGTCAACAACGGCATCAGGATCATCATCGCCATCAAGGGCGGCGCCACCAGAAAGCGCACCGGGTTGATCCCCATGACCGAAAGCGCGTCGATTTCCTGGTTGATGCGCATGGTCCCCAGCCGGGCCGCCAGGGCCGAGCCGGATCGCCCGGCCACCAGGATGCCGGTGATGAGGGGCGAGAACTCGCGCACGATGGACAACGCCACCCCCAAGGTGACGCGGCTTTCGGCGCCGAAGGTCTTCAGCGTGTAGATGCCCTGGATGGCCAGCATCAGCCCGATGGTGGTGGACAGCACGGTGATGATGGGCAGCGCCGCGATGCCGATGTCCATGGCTTGCGCCGCCACCGACGGCATGCGCACCGGCTGGCGGCGCCAGCGGCCCAAAACCAGCCAATAGACCGCCTGGCCGAACAGCGTGGCGGCGAAACCGAATTCGGCCACCCCGGCGGCCGCCTTGCGGCCCAGTCTTTCCAGCCAGTTGAGGGCATCCTTCACGCCGTCTTCAGGCCGACAGGCCCGCCTCCACCGTGTCGGCCAAGGCGAAGACCTTGTCCAGGCGGGCCAGTTGCAGGACCCGCATGGCCGGTTGGCTGACGGCGGCCAGGACGAACCGGGTGCCGTTCTTCCGTGCCGCCTGATAGGCTTCGACCAGCGAGGCGATGCCCGACGAATCGATGTATTCCACCGCCGTCATGTCCACCACCACCGGGCGGCGATCGAACATCAGCTCCATCAGATGCTTGCGGACACTGGGCGAGTGTTGCAGGTCGACCTCGCCGACCAGGGCCACGACCACCGCCCCATCCCGTTCACGGCTTTCGATTTTCATGTCCGCCGATCCTTTTTGCCATGCGCAACAGATTGCCCGTTCCCGGCGGTGGTGCCAAGAACTCTACGTTGTCCATCACTTCGCGAATGAAATGGGTTCCCAATCCGCCCGGCCTGACGTCGTTCAAGTCGCGGGGGCACACCGAAGCCGGGTCGATGGTGGGCGCGAAGTCGATCAGGCGGATGTCCACGTGGTCGTGGTCGCCGCGCAGTTGCACGATCATCTCGCCCTCGCCGCCGCCATAGGCGTGGCGGATGACGTTCTGGCAGGCTTCGTCCACCGCCAGCACGATGTCGGGGATCACCGGGCCGCAAACGCCCAAGGCGGACAGGGCGTGGCCCAGGTCGTGGCGGATGGCCGACAGGCTGGCCGGGCGGGCCTGGTATTGGCGGTTCATGGCCGGCTGGTCGCGGACATCCTCGACCACCAGCATGGTCAGGTCGTCCTTCAGGGCCAAACCGGCCTCGGCCACCTGGGCCACCAGCGCCCGCAGACGGTCGGGGGCGGGGCGAACGCGGTGGGGGGCCAGCATGCGGGCAACGCCGTCAGACCCCAGCATGGCTTCGGTGCCGCCCGCCTCGGTCAAGCCATCGGTGAACAGGTACAGGGCGCCGCCATTCAATTCGATGGTCGATTCCGGGCAGCCCTGGGAGAACAGGTCGGGGACGATGCCCAAGGGCGGCATGCCTTCGTCGATGCGGGTCAGGCTGGCCCCACAGCACAGCAGCGGCGGCTCGTGCCCGGCATTGGCCAGCACCACATTGCCGGCGGCGGGGTCCAGGATGCCGGCGACCATGGTGACGAACATGCCGGCCGAACTGGTTTCCGCCAGTTCGGAATCGATGGCCGCCAGCACCGCGCCGGGACCATCCAGACGCTTGGCCAGGCAGCGGAACAAGCTGGCTGTCTTGGACATCAGCATCGCGGCGTTCATGCCCTTGCCCGACACGTCGGCGATGGCGAAGGCGATCTTGCCGCCTGTCAGTTCCACTACGTCGAAGAAGTCGCCCGACACCCCACGCGCCGGCAGGTTGATGCCGTGAATGGGGAATTCCGGCGGACGCTGGGGGGGCAGCATGGCGCGTTGGATGTCGGCGGCCAGCGACAATTCGTGCTTCAGCGCCTTTTGTTCCGCCATGTCGGCGGCTTGGCGGGCGTTGATCAGGGCCAGGGCGGCGGACGCCGCCAGGGCTTGCAGCACCCGGCGGTCGTCGGCGTCGAACGAGCCGCCGCCCTTCTTGTTGAACAATTCGATGGCGCCCAGTCGTTCGTCGCGCACCGCCATGGGGGCGCACAGGATCGAACGGGTAACGAAGCCGGTGTTGTTGTCGACCTGGTGGGCGAAGTCGGGGTCGTCGGTGGCGTCACGCACCAATTCGGTGGCGTTGCGGTTGACCGCCCGCCAGACGATGCCCTGGCCCTTGGGCAGGCGCAGGCCGGTGACGTCGGCGGGGCCGAAACACGCGCGGCACACCAATTCGCCGGTACCCGGCTCCATCAGGAAGATGGACGCCGCCTCGGCCTCCATGCGGCTGGAAATATGGGCCAGGCCCAGGCGCAGGGTTTCCTCGATGTCCAGCGAGCGGGCGAAATCCGCCGTCATCTCGGCGATCAGGTCCAGGTCGTCGGCAAGGGCGGCCGGCAGGTGTTGGGGACGTTCTTCCACGCGCATCGGGCGATGATGCCTTGGTTTGCCCTGGTGGTAAAATCCCTTTTGATGGAAAGGGTTTTGCCGTGAAAAAAGCGTGAAGTTTCAGGATGTTGTTCGGTGAATTTTTTGTTGCTACGCACTGTGCACGTTGACTTGATGGGGCTGCTTGCGAGAATCCTCAGACCGTGGCGGGGATTAAGCGCAGGATAAAAACATGTTCACGTTGGCGAATGCCCTGGGCGAAATGGACGCGCCGCCGCAGCACAAGCGGCAGGCGATGCCTGCGCATCGGCCGTTTCCCATTCCTGGGCGGCCTTCGGTACAACCCTCGGACGATCACTGGAACGAGATCATGTCCACTTTGGACGTGGCCTTCCAGCCCATCGTCAACATCCATACCGGGGCCTGCTACGGTTACGAAGCTTTGCTGCGCAACACCGCCGAAGCCGGGTTCAACTCGATCAGCGACTTCTTCGACACCTGCCACGCCCTGGGCGTGCTGGTCGACATCGAGATGGCGCTGCGTGAGAAGGCGGTGATCAAGTTCCAGGAAATGGAACACTGGCGCCAATCCAAGCTGTTCCTGAACCTGGACAACCGTGGTCTGGAACTGCACGGCGACCTGCCGGCGCGGACGCGCACCATGCTGGAACGCTATGGCATCGAGGAAAGCCAGGTGGTGTTCGAGATTTCCGAACAGCATCCCATTGGCCAACCCAACCACGCGGCGGCCATCTTCAACCACTACAAGCGCAACAACTTCCGCCTGGCGGTGGACGATTTCGGCACCGGATTCTCGGGGTTGCAGTTGCTGTATTTCGCCGCCCCCGACTTCCTGAAGATCGACCGCTTCTTCGTGTCCGACATCGCCAGCGATTCCAAGAAGAAGCTGTTCTTGTCCCAGATCGTCAACATCGCCCATCTGCTGGGGGTGGTGGTGCTGGCCGAAGGGGTCGAGACCGAACGCGAATACTTCGTCTGCAAGGATATCGGCTGCGACCTGATCCAGGGCTATCTGGTGCAGCGGCCGGACCGCGACATGAGCACCATGCTGGCCCATTACGAGCACATCGAACGCTTGTCGCGACGTGAACGCCGGGTGGCGGTGTCGGACCAGAAACTGATCGCCGACCAGATCGCCCAGGTCGAGCCCATCCCGCTGAATTCTTCCATGGAAGACGTGTTCGAACGCTTTCGCGCCGACAAGTCGGTGACCTTCTTCCCGGTGGTGGACGCCGCCGGCGAGCCGGTGGGCATCGTGCGCGAGACCGAGTTGAAGGACTACACCTATTCGCTTTACGGCAAGGCGCTGATCTCCAACAAGACCTTGGGGCGACGGCTGAAGGATTTCGTCACCCGCTGCCCCATGGCCGACATCAACACCCGGGCCGAGCACATCCTGCAAGCCTATTCGGCGGTGGAAAAGTCGGAAGGCATCATCATCGTCGACGACATGAAGTATGTGGGCTTCCTGTCGGCCCATTCGCTGCTGCGCGT
>JAIWOG010000040.1 GCA_020217035.1 Magnetospirillum sp.
CGGCCAATTTGACGGTGGCGGGACTGGCCGAACGGGCCGGCTACCCGGTTCGCTTCGTTCCCTTCATGAAGGTGGCGTTCGGCCTGATGTTGGTGTCCATCGCCATTTCCAACATTTACCTTGTGCTGCGTTATCTTTGATAGCGTCGTCGCCAAAGCCAAAGCCGCCCTTCGGGGCGGCTTTTTTATTTGTTTTGTCTTTGAAAAGAAGAAACGCCGCTCGGGCGAGCGGCGTTTCTCTGCGGGGGGGTGGGGATGGGCGGGAAGGCCCCCCCGACAAATTTTGCCATCTGGGCCGTTGTGGCGCCCCGTTTGACAAACAAGATGTAGCAAAAATGTGAATGGATGAAAACAGGTTTTTATATGGACTGAGGTATTATCGTGGATTATCAATAACATTACGGATTATTTCCGGGAAAATATGTAAAATTTTATCATTCCTGGAATATCCACAATAAGCCGCAGGCATTCCGAGGTTGAGCGCCATGATCAGATCGTTCCGCATCCTGTTGTGCTTGCTGGTTTTGTCGGCGTGCTTGCCGACGGGGGCCGCTTGGGCTCAGGTGGTTTTTCCCAAGGCGGCGTTGCAGGTGGAAGGTGCCGGCGGCACCCGGCACGCCTTCACGGTCGAGGTGGCGACCACCCCCGAGCAATTGGCCCAAGGACTGATGCATCGGGCGAAGATGGCGGCCGATGCCGGCATGTTGTTCGATTTCGGCAGCCCGCGCCCGGTGTCCATGTGGATGAAGAATACCCTGATCCCGTTGGACATGTTGTTCATCGCCGCCGATGGCAAGGTGCTGGGGATCGCCCAGCGCACGGTGCCGCATTCGCAGACCCTGATCGAATCGCCCGGCCCGGTGAAGGCGGTGTTGGAACTGAATGGCGGCACCGCCTCGCGCTTGGGGATCAAGGTGGGGGACCGGGTGGTCCATCCCATTTTCACCGGCGGTTACGCCCCATCTCGATAAGGGGAACTCATCGGGATGGGGCTAGGCGCGACCGCGCCGCGCGGCTTGTGCCGCGGGAGGCCAGTGCTTCGGAGAAGCACGCCCGCCGCATGAGGGCGCCGGTGATCGGTCCCGATCACCGGGATATGGGCTTAATCGTCTTCGTACAAGCCTCGGTCCGCCGATACGTGGCAGGCCGGGCAGTTGGACTTGGTCACCACCTTTGGGTCCTTCCAGCGCCAGTCGGGCAGGTGATGCTTGCGCTGGAAGTCCGGGGTGTCGGTGATGCGGATGGGGGAAGCGGTGGGCGACAGAAGCCGCATGGCCTTGCGGGCGCGGCCCTGGCCAGTGACGTCGCCGGCATGGTTCACCAGCCAGGCGCGGATGGCGGCTTCCTTGTCGGCGGGCAGGCTGGCGTCCTCGCCGAAATGGTCGGCCAAGCCGTCCATCAACAGATTCCACGACCGTGCCGGCAGGAAACCCGGCTGGAAGGCCATGTGGCACGAGCCGCATTCCTTGTTGACCAGCGGGTCGGTGACCGGCGGCATCCAGTCGTCGCCGGCCCGGGCGGGCAGGGCGATCACGGCGAAGATTGCGGCCAGGATCAGGTTACGCATGATCATTGCCCCATCATGAAGGTGATGTAGTCGCCCTTTTCGCGGGCGGTGCATTCACGCCCCAGGACGTTCTTGCAGTCGCGGGTGAATTGTTTTTCCACTTCGCCGGCGTCGGTGAAGCGCTTGGGGTTGACCGACACCGCCACCGGATCGATGGGGCGGCCGGTCTTGGCGTTGCGCCCGCTTTGGCGGGGATTGTCGGTGTGGCAGGCGGTGCAGGACGGCGTGCGTTCGTCGCCGCCTTTCCACTGGGTGCGGAACAGGGTCTCGCCACGGCTGGCGGAAAATCCCGCATGACCGCTGTCGGCCTTGGCGTAGTCGGCCAGGATGGCGTCGCGACGGGGATCGGCGGCGAAAGCCGTGGTGGCGGCCAGGATCAGGCTGGCGCTCAGCAGCAGGGGGCGGATCATGTGGTCTTTTCCTTGAAGGTCTGGGGGCGCGACAAGCGGGTCAGCAGGGGCTTGCCGCCGAACAGGAAGGCGACGAAGGCGGCGTGGCCGAAGATCACCCATAGCGACAGGGTGGAAAGCGCTTCGTGCGGGTCTTCCAGCCACGGGGCGCCGTCGGCCAGGGCGCCCAGCAAAGCGGCGGCGCCGATCACCCCCAGCAACAGGGCGGCGAACCAGGCGAAAAGCGGGTTGCGGCCGGTCGCCGGCCACACCAGGCGCGGGCGGGGCAGCCGCCACAGGCCGGACTTGCCGACAACCAGGCCGACCGTCAGACGCAGGATGACGGCGGCCAGCACGGCATAGCCGGAAAACTGATGCATGGCATAAGTGTCTTCGTCGGCGGTGGCCCAGGCGACCACGAAGCCGCCGGCCAGCCAGGCGTGCCACAGGCGCAGCAGGGCCAGTTGCAGTTTGGGCGGCATCATGACGCGATCCCCTGGAACAAGCCGGCGGCGCTGGCGATCAGCAGGGCGGCCAACGCCCCTTGCCACAGCATTTTTCCGATCATGGCCTCTCTCCTTGGCGGTTCAGGGCTGCTATCCTGACGCCTGGGGGATGAACCCGGCCTGACCGTCTTGTTCATCCTGGGTTCAGGCTTCGCGGCCTAGCGTGGATGCCATGAAACGATTGTCAGCCCTGCTTGCGGTCATGCTGGTTCTGCCCGTCCTGGCGCGGGCCGACGAAGCCGATCACGACCGCGCCCGCCGGGCCTTGGACGAAGGCCGGGTGCTGCCCTTGCGCGACATCCTGGCCCGCGCCGAGGCCGAGACTCCCGGCCAGATGGTCGAGGCCGAACTGGAAGACGAGCACGGCCAGATGGTCTACGAGATCAAGGTGCTGGCCAAGGACGGGCGTTTGGTGAAGCTGGTCTACGACGCCGCCACCGGCCAGTTGTTGAAGAAGCGGCTAAAGGACGGCAAATGAGGGTGTTGCTGGTCGAGGACGAACCGTCTTTGAACTTCCGCCTGGGCCAATGCCTGGAAGCGGCCGGCTTCGCCGTCGACTTCGCCTATGACGGGGAAGAAGGCTGGTATCTGGGCGACACCGAACCCTATGACGCGGTGATCCTGGATTTGGGGCTGCCCAAGTTGGATGGCAACACCGTGTTGGCGCGATGGCGCGAGGCCGGACGCACCATGCCGGTGCTGGTGCTGACGGCGCGCGGCCGCTGGAGCGAGAAGATGACCGCCTTCAACGCCGGGGCCGACGACTACGTCACCAAGCCGTTCGAACTGGACGAGGTGGTCTATCGTGTCCGCGCCCTGATCCGCCGGGCTTCCGGCCACGCCCAGCCCGAATTGACATGCGGCGCCTTGCGCCTGGACACCAATGGCGGCCGGGTCAGCCTGAACGGCATGCCGGTGCAGGTCACCGCCCAGGAATTCCGCATCCTGTCCTATCTGATGCACCACATGGGCAAGGTGGTCAGCCGCACCGAGTTGATGGAACATGTCTACGACCGAAACTTCGACAACGATTCCAACGTTCTCGAAGTTCTGATCGGGCGGTTGCGCAAAAAGGTGGGGGCGGGGTTGATCCAGACCATCCGCGGTCAGGGTTATCGCCTGCAATCGGAAGACGGGGCGTGACGGCGGTGCGGCGCCGCTCGCTTTCCGCCCGTCTGGTCGCCGCCGCCCTGGTCTGGCTGGTCTTGTCCCTGGCGGTGGGCGGCGGCGTCCTGGCCTGGGGCTTCCGCCAATCGGTCGAACGGCAGTTCGGCCTGCGCCTGGATTCCCTGGTCCGCGCCGCCATCGCCGCCCTGGACCGGAAAGCCGATGGCGGCGTGGTCCTGGCGCGACCCTTGGGTGACCCGCGTTTCGAGCAGGTTTATTCCGGGTGGTATTGGCAATTGGCCGGCGCCGATGGCCGCCTGACCCGGTCGCGGTCGTTGTGGGACCAGACCTTGCCCGTCGAAAGCGGTCATGCCACCGTCAACTTCCGTCAGGTCGTGGGGCCCAACGGCGAAAGCCTGTTGTTGGCTGAACGCGACGTCATCTTGGCCGAGGATGGCGGCGTCATCCACGTTTCCGTCGCCGCCGACCGGATGGAAGTGGCTGAAGGCGTGCGCCGTTTCGACCTGTTGCTGTCCCTGGCCTTGGGCGGCCTTGGCCTGGGCCTGGCCATGGCGGTGGTGATCCAGGTCCGCTTCGGCCTGCGTCCGTTGCGCCGCATGATCGTCGACCTGGAAGCGGTGCGTCAGGGGGCCGTCGCCCGTCTGCCCGACGACTATCCCCAAGAAGTCGCCCCCTTGGCCGACACCATGAACCTGGTGCTCGACAACGACGCCCAATTGATCGAACGGGCGCGGACCCATGTGGGCAACCTGGCCCATGGCCTGAAGACCCCCCTGGCGGTGTTGCGGGCGGAACTGGCCGGCACCCCGGACCGGCAGGTGATGCAACGGCAACTTGAGTCCATGGCACGGCTGGTCGAGCGCCACCTGGGGCGCGCCGCCGCCAGCGCCGGTGCCGGACGCAGCCTGGGGGGCATGGTGGCGGTGGCGCCGGTGGCCGCCGACATCGTCGCGGCCTTGGAAAAAATCTATGCTGATCGCGGTCTGTCCATGGAATGGTTGGCCCCCTCCGACGCGCTGTTTCCCGGGGACGGCGACGACCTTGCCGAAGTGTTGGGCAACCTGATGGAAAACGCCTGCAAATGGGCCGTCTCGAAGGTACGGCTGACGGCGCGGGCCGAGCCGGCAGGATTGGTGCTGGTGGTCGAGGATGACGGGCCGGGCGTGACGGGAGATCAGTTTGCCGCGGTGGCCCAGCGCGGCAAACGCCTGGACCAGATGACCGAAGGATGGGGACTGGGTTTGTCCATCGTCGCCGATCTGGTGGCCTTGCATGGCGGCGAGATGGATTTCGGCCGCTCGGACTTGGGCGGCTTGCGGGTGACGCTGGTATTCCCCTAGCCGTGGGCAAGGCGCTGGACAGCGCCATAAGTCGGAGTTACTAATTCCAAAGGTTAGGTTTGTGCGTTTGGCGTCGAGATATGGGCCGCGTCTGGAAATCGACGATAAGAATGTCCTCCATGGCGTGGCGCCTTGTCGTCATGGTGGTGTTGGTGCTGGCGGCCTTGCTGGTCTTGGCCGCCAGGGACTTCCTCGACGATTATCGCCATTACCGCGTGGCGCGGCTGGCGGTCGAGCAAAGCCACGCCATCGGGCACCTGGCCGCCTTGGGCCGCGACATGATCTTCGAGCGTGGCCAAACCCGCTCGATGTTGCTGGCGTCAGAGCCGCCAACCCCCCAGGACCTCCAGTCGATCGGCCGTCTGCGTACCAGCATGGAAGAAAGCCTTCGCGGCGCCATCGCCTTCATGACGCCGGCGGACGGCGCCGGCTTGCTCGATAAATGGGATGCCTTGCAGGCATTGCGCCGACAGGTCGACCGGCAATGGGACCTGCCGCCCGCGCGGCGTGAGCCGGCGCTTGCCGGCCATTGGTACGGGCAAGCCTCGGACTTCATGGCCCAGGTCAAGACGGCCGCCCACCGCAACGCCTTTTCCAACGCCGACTTGCCGCCGGCTTTCCGTCTGGCCAACCGGGTCGTTCTCGCCAGTTTGGCTCTGCGCGAGAACTTGGGGGAAGAAGCCTCGGCCATCGGCGCCTTGGCGGTCCTGGGCGGGGCGTTGCCGGAAAAGCAAGAGCGCGACTTGCTCGCCTTGCGCGGCCGGGTCGAACTGCAAATCGAGATGATCGCCGCCGACTTGACGGTGATCGGCGACCCGGAGATGGTGAAAGGCCATCAGCATCTGGTCACCCTGTTGCGCGGCGTGGTCTGGCCGTTTCAGGATCAGTTGCTGGCCGCCGCCAAGACCGGCAAGACCCAAAAGTTCAGCGTTTCGGCCTATGGGGAACGGGTGCGGCCGGTGATCCACGACGTCACCGACTTGACCGCCAAGACCCAGGCCCATGCCGCCGCCGTCAGCCTTGCGCTGTCGGAAAGCGCCTATCGGGACATGGTGGTTTCGGTTTTGGTCTGTGTCGCCATCCTGGCTTTCGCCGGGGGCACGCTGCTGACCTTGCATCGCCGGCTGATCCTGCCGTTGCGTGGTGCCAGCCAGGAAATGCGGGACCTGATCGCCGATCATGGGCGATGGGGGCTGTTGTCCCTGCCGGAAGGCGACGAGATCGCTGAGATGCATGCGGTGCTGACTTCGTTCCGTGGCGTGCTGGCCGACCGCATGGCCTTGTGGCAGGCGCTGCCCGACCTGATCGTCTACAAGGACGCGGCGGATTGCTGGCAGACGGTGAACAGTCAGGCTTGCGTCTACTTGCAAGTGACCCCGGACGGAATCGCCGGCAAGACCGACGCCCAGGTGGCGGAATCCTATCCGCATTTGCGCTCTTGGCTGCAGGCGGCGCAGTCGGGTGACGCGCTGATCTGGCGCAACAAGGCGCCGCTGACCCGCGAAGAGGTGCTGACCACCGGCGAGGGCGACCCGGTTTTCCTGCAGGTGGTCCGCATTCCCTTGTTCCATCCCGACGGCAGCCGGCGCGGCGTGGTGGTGGTGGGACGCGACGTCACCGACCGGCGCCGGGCCGAGGCCGCCACCGCCCGCCTGTCGCGCCAGCATCAACTGATCCTGGAATGCGCCGGCGAGGGGATCACCGGTGTCGATGCCCAGGGGCGCACCATTTTCTTCAACCATGCGGCCAGCCGCATGACCGGCTGGACCAACGACGAGATCGTCGGCAAGCCCCAGCACGCCGTCCTGCATCACAGCCGCCTCGACGGTTCCCCCTATCCCGACCAGGATTGCCCGGTCGCCAAGACCCTGGCCGACGGGATGGCCCGCCACGCGGTGCAAGAGACGTTCTGGACCAAGGACGGCAAGCCGCTTGCCGTGGAGTTCTCGGTCACCCCCCTGGTCGAGCAGGACCAGGTCCGGGGAGCGGTGGTGGTGTTCCACGACATCGGCACCCGGTTGGCCGCCGAACAGGAAATCCAGGACTTGCTGGAAGAATTGCAGCGCTCAAACAGCGAACTGGAACGCTTCGCCTATGTGGCGTCGCACGACCTGCGCCAGCCCTTGCGGATGATCACCGGCTACATGTCCTTGCTGCAAAAGCGTTTGGGCGAAAGCCTGACGGACGAAAACGCCAGCTTCTTCTCGTTCGCTTCCGACGGCGCCAAGCGCATGGATCGCATGATCCGCGACTTGTTGGACTATTCCCGCATCGGGCGTGGGCATGACAAGGAAATGGTCGACTTGAACCAGGTTGCGGCCCAGGCGGTGGACAACCTGAAACCGGTCATCGCTGAAAACGCGGCGGTGGTCAGCGTCGCCACCGGCTTGCCGGTGGTGATTGCGGTGCGGTCGGAAATGGAACGGCTGATCCAGAACCTGGTGGGCAACGCCTTGAAGTTCCACGCCCCCGACCGGCCGCCGCGGGTCGATGTCGGCTGTCGTGACGACGGCAAGACTTGGGTTTTTTGGGTCAAGGACAACGGCATCGGCATCGATCCCAAGGATCACGACCGGCTGTTTTCCATCTTTCAGCGGCTGGTGCCCCAAGATCGCTATGACGGGACCGGCATCGGCCTGGCCTCGGTGCGCAAGATCGCCGAGAACCATGGCGGCCGGGTGTGGGTGGAATCGGAAGTGGGGCAAGGCGCCACCTTCCTGGTGGCGTTGCCCAAGACCTGACCCTAATGCTCGCCGATCGGCTCAGGCTTCGAACTCGCGACGGATGGCTTCGTCATGCTGGCCGATGGCGGGCACCGGGCCGGGGGTGAAATCGACGCCGCTCCAGCGGATGGGCGGCGCCACCGACTGAACCGGGCCGCTGGGGGTGGGGGTGGTGATGCGCCGCAATTGACTATGTTCGGCCAGGTCGGCCACCTGGTTCAAGCGGCCGAAGGCGATACGGGCCTGGTTCAGCCGTTCGATCACCTGATCCTGGCTCAGGGTGGAAAACACCCCTGCGATTTCCGCGTCCAGTTCCGGGCGGTGGGCGACGCGGCGGGGATTGGCGTCGAAACGCGGGTCGATGGCGATGTCGGGACGTTGCAGCGTTACCTCGCAAAAGGTCTTCCATTCCCGTTCGTTCTGGATGGAAAACACCACCTGACGGCCGTCGCCGCAGGTATAGGCGCCATAGGGCGCGATGGACGGATGGTTCAGCCCCACCCGCTGGGGGGCTTGTCCGCCATATTCGTAATGCATCAAGGGCACGCTCATCCAATCGGCGACGGAATCGAACAAGGAAAGCGCGATGCCCGATCCCAGCCCGGTGCGTTCGCGCTGGTAAAGCGCTTGCAGGATGGCGGTGTGGGCGTTCATGCCACAGGCGATGTCGGCTACCGATACCCCCACCCGGCCGGGGCCTTCCGGCGCCCCGGTGATGGCGGCCAATCCGGTTTCCGATTGGACCAAAAGGTCATAAGCCTTCATGTCGCGATAAGGCCCGTCCTCGCCATAGCCCGAGATGTCGCAGGTGATCAGCCGGGGATGGCGGCGGCGCAGTTCGGCCGAGCCGAACCCGGCCCGCTCGGCGGCGCCGGGCGCCAGGTTCTGGATGAACACGTCGGCGCGGGCGACCATGCGGGCCAGCAGATCGCGGTCTGCCTGGTCCTTGATGTCCAGGCAGACCGATTCCTTGCCCCGGTTGGTCCACACGAAATAGGCGCTTTCGCCATGGGCCACGTGGTCGTAACCGCGGGCGAAGTCGCCCTCTTTCCGTTCGACCTTGATCACCCGCGCCCCGGCGTCGGCCAGCCGCGAGGTGCAATAGGGCGCCGCCACCGCCTGTTCCAGGGCGACCACCAGAAGTCCGGAAAGTGGTGCGTTCATAAGCCTTGATCCGTTGTTGCCCGGCCAGACTAGCCGCTTGCGCTTGCCGGAAAAACCCCTTAGAACCGAGGCGCAACGGGGTGTAGCTCAGCCTGGTAGAGCGCCAGCTTTGGGAGCTGGATGCCGGAGGTTCGAATCCTCTCGCCCCGACCACGGATCGACACAAGAGTCCAAGGAGACAGGTCCATGCAGGTTCGCATCTTCCGTCCGGCCAAGACCGCCATGCAATCGGGCAAGGGCAACACCAAGGCCTGGGTCCTGGAATACGAACCCGTCGCCCGCAAGGAAGCCGACGCGCTGATGGGCTGGTTGGGCTCGGACGACACCACCCAGCAGGTGAGCATCAAGTTCGACACCAAGGAAGAAGCCGTGGCCTATGCCAAGCGCAAGGGCCTGGACTTCCAGGTGTTCGAGGAAGCCGTCAAGAAGCCGGTGGGCGCCAAGAACTATTCCGACAACTTCCGCTTCGACAAGCTGGAATTCGGCCGCTTCTAAAGCAGGCTGACGCCTAGCGTTAGCCTGCGCCAAGCCCGAGCGGCGTTTGGAGTCGCAGATGTGTGCTTCGCACACAACCGCCCGGCACGGGCAGCGCTTCACGCCGTTTTATCGGCAGGCGCCCTTAGCTCAGTTGGATAGAGCAACCGCCTTCTAAGCGGTAGGTCGCTGGTTCGAGCCCAGCAGGGCGCACCATGTTGAAAGGGTCTTCCCATGCCGGGAAGGCCCTTTTCTTATACGCCCTTGCTTTCCTTGTGGGTTTTGTTTCGGAAAACCACAAGCTCTTGCATTCCGCACATGGCTCCGATGCAATGGCGGCAGTGGTAAGACCGTTTCATTTCCATGTATGCTGCGCCGCAACAACTTAGGAGGTTGTTGGCATCATGTTGGAAGAATGGGTTCGTAACCTTCCCTTGGAAACCCTGCGGCAGATCGCGGGCGACGCCAAGGCGGAAGGCAGCCGTATCTGGCAATTGGCGGTGGTCGAATTGCTGCTGCGGCAAAATCAGGCGGCGCTGGCTGCGTAAATGGTTTTTGCTTAAGGGATGCGGGGCCGCTTCGTCGGCCCCTTCCTCTTTTTAGGTCCCAGCAGAATGGGGCTTATGCTTTGCCATCCAGGGAAAAGCGGATGGGCACCTGGACCGAGGCCGGCACCGTGTGGCCGCCCCGTCGGGCCGGAACAAAGCGCC